>NZ_JBQHST010000013.1:0-54746 GCF_052066095.1 Collinsella sp. HCP28S3_B9 | reverse complement strand
GGCGTGCGGCTCGTCACCGGCGACAAGTGCGCGGGGATGCTCGGTGCGCTCGAGGAGGTGTTCCCCGGGGCCCGCTACCAGCGCTGCACGGTGCATTTCTACCGCAACGTGTTGGGAAGGGTTCCCGTGACCAGGCGGAAGGCCGCGGCGCGCATGCTGAAGGCGATCCACGCGCAGGAATCGCGCGAGGCATGCGCCAGAAAGGCCGAGGAGGTGGCGGAGGAGCTGGAGTCGATGAGGCTCGGGGCGGCCGCGAGGACGGTGCGCGACGGGTTCGCCGAGACGCTTGCCTACACGGAATTCCCGCCGGAGCACTGGCGCCGGATCAGGACGAACAACGGGATCGAGCGCATCAACCGCGAGATCAGGAGGAGGACGAGGGTCGTCGGGACCTTCCCAGACGGCAATTCGGCCCTCATGTTGGTGACGGCGAGGCTGAAGTACATAGTGGAGCACGAGTGGGGCAAGAGGAGGTACTTGGACATGTCGAAGCTGGAGGAGATGGACGAGCTGAGGGGAAAGACGGAGGGCTAGAAGAGGACGGGGCCGGAGACGGCTAAATCAATTTGCGAAAGAATCTTGACGGTACCGGTCCCCTTGCGAGGACCGTTTCCAATTCAGTGGTGGGCGATGAGGGATGTCCGCGTGCGGCTGGCGCCGCCCGCGCCCCGCTTCGTCGCTCCGCTCCTCGCGTGCTGCGCTGGAAAACGCTTCGCGTTTCCTCAGCTCCGCACCCTTGCGGGTTCGAATCCCATGCAACGGGCGCAAACAAAAACGGTCCCCTTGCGAGGACCGTTTCCAATTCAGTGGTGGGCGATGAGGGATTCGAACCCCCAGCCTTGTGCGTGTAAAGCACCTGCGCTAACCGTTGCGCCAATCGCCCGCGGGAATTGAGTATAGCGGAAACCCTGCGGGGTTCACCGCTAATTCATAACGAAATCTAAGCGGAGACTTCGGTGCCCTTGTTCTCGTCGATAAAGAAGCGCTTGTACCAAATGAGGAACGTCAGCGTGGTATAGATCTTGCGCTGGTTGAGCGCGCGGCCCTCAAAGTGATCGTCGAGCAGCTTCATGAGCGCATCGGTGTCAAAGAAATCGGCAGCCCACGGTGCGGTGAAGTACTCCTTGACGTAGTCGTAGTATTTCTGCTCGCGCAGCCAGAACTTAACTGGCACCGGGAAGCCAACCTTCTTGCGTGTTGCCCACTCATCGGGCAGCGTGCGATTGGCGGCGTGGCGCAGGACAAGCTTGCAGCCCTCTTCGTTGACACGGTAGTTGGCGGGAATATGCTCGGCGAACTCCATGACCTTTTTGTCCAGGAACGGAACGCGGAGCTCCAGGGAGTGTGCCATGCACATCTTGTCTGCCTTGAGCAGAATGTCGCCCGGAAGCCACATGTTCATATCCAGATATTGCTTCTTAGAGAGCTCGCAGCAGTCGGGGACCTGCTTGTAGTACTCTGCGCACATTTCGGAGGCGTTCTTGCCGGTGTCGTAAGCTGGCTTGAGAACCTCGTCAACCTCGGACGGGTCGAACACCTTTGCCTGGCCCACGTACCAGCGCTCGGGGACCTCGGCGCACTTGGTCAGGAAGTTGTGACCCTTAAAGTAGGGGAGATGCTGAACGAGCGAGCCCAGGGCACGGCGCACGCCGAGCGGCACGCGCTTCTTGAAGGATCGCATCTCGGGGGTGTCCTCGTACCACTCGTAGCCGGCAAACAGCTCGTCGGCGCCCTCGCCCGAAAGGACGACGGTAACTTCCTCGGCGGCCATCTGTGCCAGATAGTACAGCGGTACGCTGGAGAGGTTCGATTGCGGCTCGTCCATGTGGTACTGGATATCGGGTAGCGCGTCGAAGAACTCGTCGGCGGTGATCATCTTGCGCACGTTCTTAATGCCAAGCTTGTCGGAAAGCTCGGCGGCGTAGTTGGTCTCGTTGAAGTTCTTGTAGTCAAAGCCGACGGAATACGTGGTGTCGGGCATGAGGCAGGCGGCAATGTAGCTGGAGTCGACGCCGCCGGAGAGGAACGAGCCAACTTTAACATCGGCGATGCGGTGCGCGGCAACGCTCTCGTGCACGACCTTGTCGCACTCGTCCACGTACTCCTCGAAGCTCTTGGAATTGTCATCGGTAAAGTCGCAGCTCCAGTAGCGCTTGATATCCATAGTTTTGGTCGTAAGGTCGTACGTAAAGCAATGCGCGGGGGCAAGCTTGAACACGCCCTTAAAGAACGTCTCCTCCGTGGCAGGGAACTGCAGCGTGAGGTAGGGACGCAGCGCGTCGCGGTTGACGGCCTTCTCAAACTTGGGGTGGTCCAGGAAGCTCTTGATCTCGGAGCCAAACAGCAGCGAGCCGTCGGAGGCCCGGTAGTAATAGAACGGCTTGATGCCAAAGATGTCACGGGCGCCGAAGAGCTTGTTCCTGTTCTGGTCGTGAATCACGAACGCATACATGCCGCGCAGGCGGTTGACCAGGTCCTCGCCCCACGCCTCGTAGCCGTGCACCAGGACCTCGGTGTCGGCGTTGCAGTGGAAGACGTAGCCGGCAGCCTCGAGCTCGGCGCGAAGCTCCTGGAAGTTGTAGATCTCGCCGTTGAAGACGATGGTGACCTTGCCGTCATCGCTCGACATGGGCTGAGCGCCAGCCTCGGAAAGGTCGAGAATCGAAAGACGGCGGAAGCCGAGGGCGACGTTATCGACGATGTGCTGGCCACCCATATCCGGCCCGCGATGGATGATGCGATTCATCATGGCCGTGAGAACCAGCTCACTCTGTTCATCTGTACCGGTAAAACCGACAAAACCGCACATGCAAGATCCTTTCTGCTGACGGCTTAGGTGCGCTGCCGCAAGGTTTGCAGCAGTCGATATCAATCAATCCTTACTATCATGCCAATCTTTTGCTTCGTGATGGGGCATAAGCGCCGAGGGGACCGAAAAACCACGGCCCGCACGTTGGGTGAAGCGGCGGGCCGTGACTGCGACGATTGCTGTGTGCGAGAGCGCGAGAGGGGCTAGCGCTTGCCGCGCTTGGCAAGGCGGTGCTCTACCTTGGTGACGACGTGGATGAGCGGAATCGTCACAACCAGATAGTAGGGTGCGGCGCAAATGTAGGGTGTGATGTTGCCCGTGGTGGCCGTGAGGTTTTTGGAGAACAGCATGAGTTCCATGACGCCGACGCTCGAAAGCAGCGACGTGTCCTTGTAGAGCATGACAAACTCACTGGTCATCCCCGCATCGCGCGCATTTGTAGGGCGGGGGTTTTGTTATTTCGAATTAACCGTGCGCTGGTCCTTGCAAGTTTTTAGGGTGCTGAGACACTCGCAAGGTCAGGTGGCATATTAGGATGGTTGATAATACAGGGGCGCGACCGGATTCATCTGGGACGGTTTTTGCTCTTTTAAGGTTAGGTTTAGCGAGAAAGGTCGTTATATGTCGGGTACGACGAAGGAGAAGCTGGCTTTGATGCGCTATGTGGAGCTGCTCGAGGCCGAGGCCCTTGTTGTTTCCAAGCCGGATACTCTTTGCGACCAGCGCATCGAGTTTGCGACCGACGACTCGCGCCAGGTACGTCCGGGCACATTGTTTGTCTGCAAGGGCCGTGCGTTCAAGCCCGAGTATCTGGTCTCGGCGATTGCCGAAGGCGCCGTGGCGTACGTGTCCGAGGTTGATTACGACGTCGATATTCCCGCTGTGATCGTCAACGATATCCGCCGCACGCTCGCTGTGGTGGCGGACGCCTATTACGGTCATCCCTCGGGCAAGGTGAAGGTCTGCGCTTTTACGGGCACCAAGGGCAAGTCGACCTGCAGCTTTTATCTGCGTGGCATTCTTGCCAACGAGGCTAAGCTCACGGGCCGTCATCGACCAGCCCTCAACACGGGTATCGAGTTCGATGACGGTATCGAGGCCGGTCCTTCTAAGCTAACGACCCCCGAGTCCTTCCTTTTGCAGTCGCGTATCGCACATGCCGCCGAGGCGGGCGCTCCGTGGCTGGTCATGGAGGCGTCGAGCCAGGGCCTCAAATACGAGCGTACGGGCAAGATTGACTTTGAAGTGGGCGCCTTTACCAATATCGGTGAGGACCATATCTCGCCGATCGAGCACCCCACGCTCGAGGATTACTTTGCCAGCAAGCTCAAGATTTTTTCGCAGAGCCGCTTTGCCGTGGTCAACCTCGATATGGACCACGTCGACCGCGTGCTCGAGGCGGCGTCCCGCTGCGAGCGCACGGTGACGTTCTCGCTGACCGATGGACGCGCCGACGTGCGTGCGTTGGCCATTCGCAACGGCGATTGCGGCGTGATCGCCACGGTCCGCACGCCGCGCTTTACGCGTGACATCGTGATCCCCACGCCCGTCAAGTTCAACGTGTCCAATGCGCTTGCCGCCATTGCCTGCGCCGAGGCCCTCGGCATTTCCGAAGAGGGCATCGTCCATGGCTTTGAGGGCGTCTTTGTTCCCGGTCGCATGGAGCTCTATCCGTCTGCATCGGGCAAGATTTTGGGCGTCGTTGACTATGCGCACAACGGCATGAGCCTCGAGACGCTTTTGCGCGACCTGCGCGAGAACTATCCCGAGCGCGAGCTGGCGGTTGTCTTTGGTGCAACGGGAGGCAAGGGTGTCGATCGCCGTACTACGATGGGTATCGCTGCCGGCAAGTACGCCGATCGCATCGTGATTACCGAGGATGACCCGGGCCCCGAGAACGTCGAGGACATCTGCGCCGAGATTGCGCGCAATATCCAGGCGCAGGGAAACGATAGCTGGCAGATCGTGTGCGACCGCCCCGCCGCTATCGAGACAGCCGTGCGCGAGACCGACCGCCCCGCCGTGGTTATCGTGACCGGCAAGGGCGAGGAGGAGTGCATGCTGCGCAAGAACGGACCCGAGCCCTGCGAGCGTGATGGCTCGGTTCTCAAGCGCATCCTTGCGGCGTACGACGCCTAGGCGCTGCTGCCTTTAGGATGGCGTTTGCGAATCATCGACGCCCGATGATGCAGTGCCTCTCAAGCGTGTTCACCTTAGGGAAAACGCGGTACCAAGATTAAGTCTTTTCCTACGTAATAAATGGAGTGACCATGTCCCACAACACCCTGCCGACCGTTGCCGAGCTTTCGGGCGAGATGCGCGAGCGCCTTGCTAAGGTCAAGTACGTCTTTACCGATCTGGACGCCACGATGCTCGCGCCCGGCTCGTGCGTGCTGCGCGACAACGACGGCAATCCCTCGACCAAGCTCGTCGAGGCCGTCGTGGCGCTTGCCCGCGCTGGCATCCAGGTAATTCCCACCTCGGGTCGCAACCGCACCATGATCCACGAAGATGCCCGCGTGCTCGGCCTCAACTCCTACATTGGCGAGATGGGTGGCCTGGTCATGTACGACCTCAAGGCCAACGACTGGGAGTATCTGACCGGCGACATGCCTTACGACCCCGCCTGCGGCCTTACGCCGCACCAGGTGATTGAGCAGACCGGCGTGTGCGAGAAGATTCTCGCTCGCTGGCCGCACAAGATCGAGTACCACAACGACATGTCGACTGGCTATAAGTACCGCGAGGTCACCGTCGGCATGCGCGGCGATATTCCCGATGACGAGGCGCAGGCCATCCTCGACGAGGCCGGCTGCGGTCTGGTCTGGGCCTGCAACGGCCACTTGACTCATCTGTCCAAGCCGACGACCCTCGAGCTCGATCGCGTCGAGGACGGTCGTGCCTTTAACATCAATCCGTCGGGTCTCGACAAGGGCGTGGCGGTCGCGCGTTTCTGCGAGCGTCTGGGCATCGAGCGCGACGAGACGCTGGCACTCGGCGATTCCGAGTCTGATTTCTACATGGCCGACCACGTGGGCACGTTCTGCCTGGTCGAGAACGGTCTGACCAGCGCCGGCGCGTCCGAGTTTCTTGCGTCCTGCGATAACGCCTTTGTCACGCGCGGCAGGATCGTTGACGGCTGGGCGGCGACGGCGGAGCTGCTCGTCGCGGCCCGTTCATAGCGCAGTGCCGTTACGCTTGGCCATATCTTTTCGAGAGAGAATCTGGTGAGGTAATGTCCGATATCGAAAATCTGGCCGGTGATACGCGCCCCATCGGCGTGTTCGACTCGGGCCTGGGCGGCTTGACGGTTGCGCGCGCGATTGCGACGGCGCTTCCGCACGAGTCCGTCTACTACTTTGGCGATACCAAGCGCTGCCCTTACGGCACCCGCACCGAGGATGAGGTGCGCTCGTTTGCGCTACAGGCGGGGCGCTGGCTTTCGAGACACGACGTCAAGATCATGGTCATCGCCTGCAATACGGCGACGGCAGCGGCGCTTCGCCTGGCTCAGCAGGTGCTCGATGTCCCCGTGATTGGCGTAATCGCGCCGGGCGCGCGTGCCGCCATCAACAGCACCCGCACGCGCCGTGTGGGCGTGCTCGCCACCAACCTCACCATCCGCTCGGGCGCCTACACGCGCGCCATCCAGGACTTGGATGCCGGCGTGGACGTGTATGGCTGCCCTGCCTCGAGCTTTGTCGAGGTTGTCGAGCACGAGCTCGCCTCGGGCGCGCATCTGCAGGAGCAGTGGCTCGAGAACGAGGATATTTTTGATACGCCAGCCGTTCGCGCGCTGGTCAACGCCACAGTCGAGCCACTGCACGATCGTGGCATCGATACCGTGGTGCTCGGCTGTACGCACTTTCCGCTGCTGGTGGGCCCCATCCGTCATGCGTTGGGGCCCGGGGTGCGCGTGGTGAGCTCCGCCGAGGAGACCACCCGCGAGCTGACCGATATCCTCACGCGCCGTGAGCAGCTGGCGGGCAACACCGCCGAGCCGCAGCATCGCTTTGCCACCACGTCCGACAACATTGCCGAGTTTGCGGTGGCGGGCAGCTTTATCTTTGGCCAGCCGCTCAAAAGCATCGAGCATGTCGATATCGACGAACTCGGTTAGGCACGCAATGTCGCCGGAGTCTTCGCCACATCTTTTGCCGAAAGGATAGTTCCATGGAATATATGCAGGTCAATCGCGCCAACGGCCGCGCCGCAAACGAGCTGCGTCCCGTTAAGCTCACCCGCGGCGTCATGAAGCACGCCCACGGCTCGTGCCTGGCAGAGTTTGGCGACACGCGCGTGCTGTGCGCCGCCACCATCGAGGAGGGCGTTCCGGGCTGGCGCAAGGGCGCCAAGGCCGGTTGGGTAACGGCGGAATATGCGATGCTGCCGGCGTCGACCGGCAAGCGCTGCAAGCGCGAACATGCCAACCGAAAGGGCCGTTCCATGGAGATCGAGCGCTTGATCGGCCGCAGCCTGCGCACCGTCGTCAACATGAAGGCGCTCGGCGAGTACACCGTTACCGTTGACTGCGATGTGATCCAGGCCGATGGCGGCACGCGTACGGCGAGCATCACCGGCGCCTGGGTGGCGCTGCACGACGCCCTTGCCATGTGGGTCGAGGCGGGCAAGCTCGAGCGCATTCCGCTTACCGGTCAGGTTGCCGCTATTTCCATGGGCGTCGTCGACGGCAACACCCTGCTCGACTTGGATTATTCCGAGGACAGCCACGCTGAGGTCGACATGAACCTCGTCGCCACCGACTCCGGCGAGATGATCGAGCTCCAGGGTACCGGCGAGCAGGCGCCCTTCGACCGCAAGCGTCTCAACGCCCTGCTCGATCTGGGCGACAAGGGCATCGCCGAGCTCATCGAGCTTCAGCGTCAAGCCCTCGCCTAACCTGCCAAAAGGTGATGTTGATTTTGGCAGGTTTAATCTGCGAAAACGCCGAAGTATAAGACTGCCGTTGATTGAGAGGGGAGAGGCCGAGGCCCTCGTCGTCCTCTACACGGCATTGCTATAAGAGACAAGGAGGCCAGCTATGGCACTTGAGAAGATTGACATCGACACCCTCGACCCGGCGGCGACCATTGTTGTGGCCACGGGTAACGCCCATAAGCTCACCGAGATCGAGGCCATTTTGGGCAAGGTCATGCCCGAGGTGCGCTTTGTGGCGCTCGGCCAGCTGGGCGATTTTGAGGACCCCGAGGAAAACGGCACGACGTTTTTGGAGAACGCCATCATCAAGGCGCAGGCTGCGGTCGAGGAGACGGGCCTTATGGCCATCGCCGACGATTCCGGCTTGGTCGTCGACGCGCTGGACGGTGAGCCGGGTGTGTATAGCGCGCGTTATGCGGGCGTACACGGCGATGATGCCGCCAACAATGCCAAACTTCTCGTTAATCTGGAAGGCGTGGCAGACGAGGATCGCACCGCACGCTTTATGAGCGTCGTTGCGCTCATCGACCAAGACGGCCTGGTCACCTATGGCGAGGGTGCCTGCGAGGGCGTTATCGCACACGAGGGCCGCGGCGACCACGGCTTTGGCTACGACCCGCTGTTCCTGCCGGTCGATACGCCGGGCAAGACTATGGCCGAGCTCACAGCGGACGAGAAGAACGCCATCAGCCATCGTTTCCATGCACTCGAGCACCTGTCCGCCAAACTCACGGGCGAGGAGTAGGCCGTGCGTGCGGTGGTGCAGCGCGTGCTCAACGCCGGTGTGACGGTCGACGGCGAGTGCGTGGGCCGCATTGGGCGCGGCTATCTGGTATTGCTGGGTGTGGGCCATGGCGATACGCGTGCCGAGGCCGATAAACTATGGGGCAAGCTCCGCGGGCTGCGTATCAACGAGGACGAGAACGGCAAGACTAACTTGGCGCTTGCCGATGTCGACGGCGAGGTGCTCGTGGTGTCGCAGTTTACGCTGTTTGCCGATTGCCGCCACGGCCGTCGTCCGTCGTTTACGGATGCTGGCGCGCCCGATGTCGCCAACGAGCTTTATGAGTACTTTCTGACGCTCGTCGCCCAGGACGTCGACCACGTGGCGCACGGCATCTTTGGCGCCGACATGAAAGTCGACCTGGTCAACGACGGCCCGTTCACCATTGTCCTCGATACCGACAATCTGTAAGTAGCCTAATTAGCTACTTGCGTGGGGTTGTAACAGGGTGCTATAGTATTAGAGTTTTGTCTATCTTAGGGGTATTATCCCCTTTTTGAATTGCACCTTCTGGAGGCCCTGTTCATGGAAGAGATGGAAGTCAATTACGTCGACGACATCCACGAGAAGCTGACCGATATGGTGGGCGATCGCGTCAAGGTGAAGGCCAACATGGGCCGTACCCGCGTTGTCGAGCGCATGGGTACCATCAAGAGCGTCCACCCGGCTGTCTTTATCGTCGAGGTTGACGAGCGCCGCGGCCGCAAGTCGCGTCAGTCCTACCAGTACATCGACGTCCTTACCGGTCAGGTTGAACTGTTCGACCCCGAGAGCGGCGAGCACATCTTTACTCCGCTCGGCAACCAGCTCGAGGAGCATTAACGGTGACCGATCGGTCCCTCATCCTTACTGCGCCGGCAAAGATTAACCTCTACCTGGGGGTTCATACCGAGCGCGATACCCGCGGCTACCACAAAGTCGATTCCCTGATGGCAGCTGTCGGCCTAGCCGATACCGTGACGGTCACGCCGGCGCAGGCGTTGACCGTCCAGACGGTTCCGGCATCAGATTTTCCCATGCAAAAGAATACTGCCTACCGCGCCGCCGTCGCCATGGCCGATCATTTCGGGCGCGAGGCAAACGTGTGCGTGACGATTGAGAAGCGCATCCCGCTGTGCGCCGGCCTGGGCGGCCCCTCGACGGATGCCGCGGCGGTTATCGTTGCCCTGGCTGAGCTGTGGGGCATCGACCGCACTGATCCTGCGCTGGATGAGATTGCGCGTGGCATCGGCGCCGACGTGCCGTTCTTTTTGCATACGAGCCCCGCATTCTACGTGGGTGGGGGAGACGTTCTGGCAACTGAGTACCCCGCGCTTCCTGTGACGCCCGTTGTGCTGGTCAAGCCGCGGGAGGCGAGCGTTTCGACAATTGAGGCCTATCGACGTTTTGACGAGGCCCCGGTGCCCGCGACTGCGCCCGGTGCCATTGCATCGGCTCTTAGCGTGAGTGATGCGAAGATGGCGTATTCGCTCATCCATAACAACTTGGGCGTCATTTCTGCTTTGATGGAGCCGCAGATCCAGGCGGTTCTCGACTGGCTGCGCGCACAGGAGGGAACCGTTGCCGTGGACGTGTGTGGGTCGGGTGCCTGCTCGTTTGCCATTTGCGACACCGCCGCCACGGCCGAAAGGCTTGTCGACGCCGCCCAGCAAAATGGCTGGTGGTCCTGCGCGACTGAGCTTATTCCCAACACGGTACAAATCGACGCGCCAAAGAAATAAAAAATTCTCTAGCACGCGGCGAAAATCTTTGTTACTATAGTCGAGCTAACGGGTTGTGGCTCAGTTTGGTAGAGCACTGCGTTCGGGACGCAGGGGTCGCTGGTTCAAATCCAGTCAACCCGACCAGAGCATGAGGAGGGACCGCTTCTTGCGGTCCCTTTTTTTAGCTATTGTTGTGATACCGCGATACCCGCGGTATACTCATTCGAGCTTGTCTCGCTGTTTTGTGGAGGTCTACATGTTTGGACTGAGGGCTCCTGAGCTCATCATTATTCTCGTCGTTGTCCTGATTATCTTCGGGCCCAAGAACCTGCCGAAGCTCGGCAAGTCCCTCGGCTCTACCGTCAAGAATATCCGCGAGGGTATGGAGGGCGACGATAAGGACGAGACCAAGCAGGCCGAGGACGTTGTGGTCGAGGAGTCCGAGGAGGACAAGAAGATCGCAGAGCTCGAGGCCCAGCTCGCCGCCGCCAAGAAAAAGAAGGCAGAGGACGGCGACGCGGACGCAGAGTAGTCCCATCCCTTTGGGGTGAGCACCTGACCGGCTTGCCCGCAGGCTAGCCGGTCTTTTTCGTTATGTTGACAGTTGATTGTTACATCATAGTTGGGGAGATATCCGTATGGACGCAAGCCAGATCGTACTGACCGCTGAGGGCCGCCAGAAGCTCGTCGAGGAGCTCGCTTGGCGTGAGGGCGATTACGCCAAGGAGATCGTCGAGGACATCAAGGAAGCCCGCGCGTTTGGCGACCTTTCGGAGAACTCCGAGTACGATGCCGCCAAGGACAAGCAGGCTCAGAATGCTGCTCGCATTGCCGAGATTCAGGCTATTCTCGCCAACGCTCAGGTTGCTGCCACCACGGGCGATCTGACCGTCTCCATCGGTTCCACCGTTTCGCTGATTGATCCCAACGGTGAGGTCATGGAAGTCACGCTCGTCGGTACCACCGAGACCAACTCGCTCGAGCACAAGATCTCCAACGAGTCCCCGGTCGGCCACGCCATCATCGGCCACGGCGAGGGCGACTCCGTCGAGGTCGTTACGCCTTCCGGCAAGACTCGCGTCTACACCATCGCCAAGATCGCACGCTAGACCACGGTCCCGCGTAAAGGTATGTTTTCGCTCCCTGGGACCGAATCCTGGGGAGCGTTTTAGTTTGAGGAGCTAACTTATGGCAGAGAACCAAAACGCCGCCGAGCAGGCATCGACGCTCAACGACGAGCGCGCCACGCGCCTGGCCAAGCGCGCCGCCCTGTTCGAGGCGGGCCAGAACCCCTATCCCGAGCACTCCGAGATCGAGGACTACGTTGCCGACATCGAGGCTAAGTATGCCGATCTTGCCGATGGCGAAGACACCGAGGACGTCGTGAAGATCGGCGGCCGCGTGGTCGCCAAGCGTGGTCAGGGCAAGATCATGTTCATCGTCGTGCGCGACGCAACGGCCGAGATTCAGCTGTTCTGCCGCATCAACGACATGGACGAGGCAGCCTGGAATACGCTCAAGGCCCTCGACCTTGGCGATATCCTGGGTGTGACCGGTGTGGTTGTGCGCACTCAGCGCGGCCAGCTCTCCGTCGCCCCTAAGAGCGCGACCCTGCTCTCCAAGGCCGTTCGCCCGCTGCCCGAGAAGTTCCACGGTCTCTCCGACAAGGAGACCCGCTATCGTCAGCGCTATGTCGACCTGATCGCCAACGACGATGTTCGCGAGACCTTCCGCAAACGCTCGCAGATCCTCTCCACCTTCCGTCGCTTTATGGAGTCCGACGGCTACATGGAGGTCGAGACCCCCATCCTGCAGACCATTCAGGGTGGCGCTACGGCTAAGCCGTTCATTACGCACTTTAACGCTCTCGATCAGGAGTGCTACCTGCGCATTGCTACCGAGCTGCACCTCAAGCGCTGCATCGTCGGTGGCTTTGAGCGCGTCTTCGAGATCGGTCGTATCTTCCGTAACGAGGGCATGGACCTCACCCACAACCCCGAGTTCACCACGATGGAGGCCTACCGTGCCTTCTCCGATCTCGAGGGCATGAAGGCGCTCGCCCAGGGCGTCATCAAGGCTGCCAACAAGGCCATCGGCAACCCCGAGGTCATCGAGTACCAGGGCCAGACCATCGATCTGTCCGGTGAGTGGGCAAGTCGTCCCATGACTGATATTGTCTCTGACGTGCTCGGCAAGAAGGTCACCATCGACACGCCTGTCGAGGAGCTTGCTGCCGCCGCGCGCGAGAAGGGCCTGGAGATCAAGCCCGAGTGGACTGCCGGCAAGATCATCGCCGAGATTTACGATGAGCTGGGCGAGGACACCATCGTCAACCCGACCTTCGTGTGCGATTACCCCATCGAGGTCAGCCCGCTCGCCAAGCGTTTTGAGGACGACCCGCGTCTGACCCACCGCTTTGAGCTGGTCATCGCCGGCCACGAGTACGCCAACGCATTCTCCGAGCTCAACGACCCGGTCGACCAGGCTGAGCGCTTTGCCGCCCAGATGGCCGAGAAGGCCGGCGGCGACGATGAGGCCATGGAGTATGACGAGGACTACGTGCGCGCCCTCGAGTACGGTATGCCTCCCGCGGGCGGCATTGGCATCGGTATCGACCGCGTGGTCATGCTGCTCACCAACCAGGCTTCTATCCGCGATGTCCTGCTGTTCCCGCACATGAAGCCCGAGAAGGGTTTCCAGTCCGGTGCCGCTGCCGCCAAGGCTGCCGAGGCCGGCAACGCCGCGAGCCCGTTCGTTAAGTCGCTTAAGCCCACGCTCGATTACTCCAAGATCGCCGTTGAGCCGCTGTTTGAGGAGTTCGTCGACTTCGATACCTTCTCCAAGAGCGATTTCCGCGCTGTGAAGGTCAAGGCATGCGAGGCCGTCAAGAAGTCCAAGAAGCTGCTGAACTTTACGCTCGACGACGGTACCGGTGCCGACCGCACCATCCTCTCCGGCATCCACGAATACTATGAGCCCGAGGACCTGGTCGGCAAGACCCTGCTTGCCATCACCAACCTGCCACCGCGCAAGATGATGGGCATCCCCAGCTGCGGCATGCTCATCAGTGCCATCCACGAGGAGGAGGGCGAGGAGCGCCTCAACCTGATCCAGCTCGACGCCTCCATTCCTGCTGGCGCAAAGATGTACTAATTGGTTCCGCCGTTCTACCGAACGGCGGACCAGCCGACGCTGCGCGCCGCCCAGGGCGACAATTTGTCATTCAAAAGGCAAGGCATGACCAGAAGGTCTATGCCTTGCCTTTTTCATGCCAACTTGTTCGCCCTGGACGTCGCTCGCTGTCCGTCCTCTACCTGCGGCGTTGCTCTGGTTGGCACTTCGTATTCCACCGCAACTTATGGGGTCGGGGGGATTATTGGTGCCCTGCATCTTCATAAACTCAACGCTTACGAAGCGTGTGCTGTTCGTGTTAGGGTAGTTCCACCACATAAGTAGTCGCAGACGCACGTACCACGGGCGGGCGAGATGAAGTCCCAGTAGCTCCATCTCGCCCGCCCGTTTTTGTTGTGCACCGCGGCGTAACACAGAAAGGATTTTGCCCTTTATGCCTATCAATAAACGAGAGAGCCTGCTGTTTACCTTTATCATGTGCTTTTGCATGGTGCTCTGGATGAGCATCTACAACGTTGCCCTGCAGCACGGGGCCATCAACGGCGAGGTCATTGCCGCCGCGTGGCTCGGCTTCCCCGTTGCCTACATTTTTGCCATGTGCTGCGACTGGTTTGTTGCCAGCCCCCTTGCCAAGGGTTTCGCTTTTAAATTCCTGGTCACGCCGGGGTTGCTCGCTTTGTCTTCCGACGCGCCTTCCCCATGGGAACCGTCTTTGAAGAGCAGCATATGGAGCTCGTACGTATGCCGGGCGCTCCCGCTGCCGATGTCGACGATGACGTTGCCGAGAGCATGGACGCCGAGCCCGCCTGCTAGGCAAGAGCCTCTAACCTAGAGCGCCCGCCGCACCCGGCGATTCCTTTTTTGTAGACGTTGTCGTATGGCTGCACGCGGAAAAGGCCACAGCGGTTAACATATACTCCATATGGGTAAAGAGACCAAAGCGCCGCCACGAGTGGCGCTTTGCGTTTGAAAAACTAGCTCGTCTAAGAGGAACTAGCATGTTGGACCGTTTTACCGATCGCGCGCGCAAGGTCATGTCCATGGCCAAGCAGGAGGCGCTCGATCTTCACTCAAATAAGGTGGGTACCGAGCATCTGCTGCTCGCGCTCGCCAAGGAGGACGAGGGCATTGCCGCCGAGGCACTGCGCTCACTCGATATCTCCTACGATGACATCATGGACACGCTCAAGGAGGTCCAGACCACCGTTCCCGAGCCCAGCGAGGAGACCGAGGCCGCTAAGCTCGCCTTTACGCCGCTCGTCATCAGCGTGATGGAGCGTTCCTTCCGCGTGGCGCGCGAGAACAACCAGACCTATGTGTCGACCGAGCACCTGCTCATCGGTATCGTCGAAGAGGGCAACGGCATGGCCATGGACATTCTCATGCGCCTGGGTGTTTCGTCCGCTTCCATTAAAAAAGCCATCGAGAAGCTTACCGCCAAGGATCAAGACAAGAAGCGCCCGCTCGCCGGTGCCGGTGCCGGGCGTCCCGGTACAGGCCTGCCGTTCTTTAGCGGCTCGGACGCCTCGCAGCAAAAGGGGAGCGGCACCGACACGCTCAAGCAGTTCGCCACCAACCTTACGCAGAAGGCGCGCGACGGCGAGCTCGACCCGGTGATCGGTCGCGAAAAGGAAGTCCAGCGCATGATGGAGATCCTTTCGCGCCGCACCAAGAACAACCCGCTTATCTTGGGTGACCCCGGCGTGGGCAAGACGGCCATCGTCGAGGGCCTGGCGCAGCAGATCGCTGCCGGCAACGTGCCCGAGAACCTTATGAACCAGAACATCTGGACGCTCGACCTGCCGGGTCTTGTCGCGGGCGCCAAATATCGCGGTGAGTTTGAGGAGCGTCTCAAGAACGTAATCCAGGAGGCAACCGAAGCCGACGACGTCATCCTGTTTATCGACGAGATGCACACCATCATCGGTGCCGGTTCTGCCGAGGGATCCATCGATGCAAGCTCCATGCTCAAGCCCGTGCTCGCGCGCGGCGCTTTCCAGATCATCGGTGCCACCACGGCCGAGGAGTTCCGCAAGTACCTCACCAAGGACCCGGCCTTCGAGCGCCGCTTCCAGACCATCGATGTTGAGGAGCCAAGCGTCGAGGACACGGTCAAGATCCTGACCGCGCTCAAGCCGCGCTACGAGGAGCACCACCACGTGCGCTATACGCAGGGTGCCATCGAGGCTGCCGCGAACCTCTCCAACCGCTACATCCAGGATCGCTTCCTGCCCGATAAGGCCATCGACCTCATCGACGAGGCCGGCGCCCGCGCCCGCATTGCCGCCAACCGTGCGCCTGAGCCGGTGCGCGAGGCCGAGCATCGCGTGGAGGAGCTCAAGGCTGCCGCGCAGGAGGCCACCGAGGGTGACGACATGAACAAGGCCGCCGAGATTACCGAGCAGCAGAAGGCTGCCGAGATTGAGCTCGCCGAGGCCAAGGCAGCTTGGACGGCCGAGCTCGACGCCAGCCCGCTCACCATCGATGTCGCCCAGATTGCCGACATCGTGTCCGTGACCTCGGGCGTGCCGGTGTCTTCGCTCACCGAGAGCGAAAGCCGTCGTCTGTTGCAGACCGAAAGCGTGCTCAAGACCCGCATTATTGGCCAGGATGAAGCTGTCGAGGCCGTGGCCAAGGCAGTGCGCCGCAGCCGCTCGCCGCTCAAGGACCCGCGTCGTCCCGGCGGCAGCTTCATCTTCTTGGGTCCTACCGGCACAGGCAAGACCGAGCTCGCCAAGACGCTCGCCGAGTATCTCTTTGGCAGCAAGGACGCGCTCATCAGCTTCGACATGTCGGAGTTTGGCAGCGAGTTCGAGGTCTCCAAGCTTATCGGTAGCCCCCCGGGCTACGTGGGCCACGACGAGGGCGGTCAGCTCACCAAGGCCGTTCGCCGTCACCCGTACTCGGTCGTGCTGTTCGACGAGATCGAGAAGGCGCACCCAGATATCTTCAACATCTTGCTGCAGGTGCTTGAGGAGGGTCGCCTGACCGATAGCCAGGGCAAGACGGTCGATTTCCGCAACACCGTGATCATCATGACGTCCAACGTGGGCGCCCGCGAGATTGCGCAGGATGCGAGCGTTGGCTTTGGCACCACCGGTGAGCAGGGTCTTACCTCGAGCGAGATTAAGGGCCGTGCGATGGGCGAGCTCAAGCGCCTGTTCCGCCCCGAGCTGCTCAACCGTATCGATGACATCGTGGTGTTTCAGAAGCTTTCGGGCGAGAACCTGACCAAGATCGCTCACCTGCTGGTGGACGACCTGCGCCAGCGCCTGATTGCCAACGGCATGAACATCAAACTCACCGATGCGGCCTACGACAAGATCGTAGCCGAGGGTACCGACCTCACCAACGGCGCACGTCCGCTGCGCCGCGCCATCCAAAAGCTCATCGAGGATCCGCTATCCGAGGAGCTGCTGGCCGGCGAGTGGGGCAGCGGCGATACCGTCATGTGCGACGTGGCCGACGGCAAGTTCGTCTTTAGCCACGGTACGGGCGAGATCCCAGCGCCGCGTCCGGCAGGTGCGCTTGGGGGCGATACCGCTCCGGAAGCGCCGCACACCGGAAACGCCGCGCCTGTGAGCAGTGGCGTAAGCTCGGGCCCCGGCGGCATGATGCAAGCCGGTTCCGGCGCGCTGTAGGGCGTAACAAAACCTTGTGTCCACGAGGGCGTTCCAAAGGAGCGCCCTTTTTTTGTTGGAAAGGCCCCTCGTTCAAAGTAAATCTCATTAAACATACCAACGGCGTATGCATAAGCGTTGATCAAGCGTTGAGGTTGGTTGAAGGGTCCAACGTCCCTTCGACGCGGTCCGTCTACCTGCTTTATCTTAATAAAGTGACGTTTCTCCGCCGTTAGCCGATGATGCGAGAGCGCTCGGCGTTTTCGACTGGTTTATGCAAACGAAGTCTGGGAATATACAAGGCGCATGTCTTACTGTCTAACCAGTTGCGCCAAGGAGGCACTATGGACTACAAGATTACCGGCTACGAGCCCGCCCAGCTGTTCCATTTCTTTGAGGAGGTCAGCGCGATTCCCCGTGGGTCTGGCAACGAGAAGGGCATCAGCGATTTCCTGGTCGCGTTTGCCAAGGAGCGCGGCCTCGATGTGTACCAGGACGAGGTCTACAACGTCATCATTCGCAAGCCCGCATCTGCCGGTGCCGAGAATGCCCCGACCGTGATGCTGCAGGGCCACATCGATATGGTGTGCGACAAATTGGGCTCCGTTGAGCACGACTTTACGACCGATGGTATCGACCTGGTCGTCAAGGACGGCGTCCTCACCGCTAACGGTACTACGCTGGGCGCTGACAACGGCATCGCCGTCGCGCTTATGCTTACCGTGCTCAACGACGATTCGATTGCCCATCCGGCCCTCGAGTGCGTATTCACCACCGACGAGGAGACTGGCCTGGTCGGCGCCGAGACGCTCGACAAGTCCCAGATTAGCGCCCGCACCATGATTAACCTTGACTCCGAGGAAGAGGGCGTTGCCACCGTCAGCTGCGCCGGCGGCGTCGTCGTTACCTACACCTGCCCGATCGCGCGCGAGCACAAGACCGGTAGCACCCTCACGCTCGACATCTCCGGCCTGCTGGGCGGTCACTCCGGCAGCGATATCCACCTGGAGCGCGGCAACGGCAACCTCATCATGGCCCGCATCATCGACCGCCTGATGGTTGCCGGCGAGCCCGCCATCGTTAGCTTTAACGGCGGCACCAAGGACAACGCCATCAACCGTGAGTGCAAGGCTGTTCTGGTCTACGCCGACCACGCTGCCGCCGAGGCCGCGGCCCAGATCGCAAAGGGCATTATCGCCGACGTCACTGCCGAGCTCGAGGTCTTCGACCCCGGCTTTACCTGCACTGTCGAGATTGCCGACGACGCCGAGGTCGAGGCCATGGACGAGAAGTCCGCGCTTGCCCTCATCCGCGCCCTGCGTCTTGCCCCCAACGGCGTGATCCGCCGCAACGTCGCTACCGACGGCTCCGTCGAGGTTTCCTCCAACATCGGTGTGGTTGCCACTTCTGACGACGAGGTCAAGATCATGCTGTCCCCGCGCTCCTCGATCACCTCGCTGCAGAACGAGTTCAAGGACCGCCTGCAGACGCTGGCCGATGTCCTGGGCTTCGACGCCAAGTTTGAGTTCGAGTATCCCGGCTGGAGCTATGCCGAGCATTCGCCGGTCCGCGACGTCTTTATCGAGAGCTATCGCGAGCTCTTTGGCTCCGAGCTGCGCATCGAGTCCATTCACGCCGGCCTTGAGTGCGGCCTGTTTGCCGAGGCCCTGCACGGCCTGGACGCCATCGCCGTGGGCCCGACGCTCTCCGATGTCCACACCCCGGACGAGAGCATGGAGCTCGCTTCTGCCGAGCGCTTCTACGAGCTGCTCATCGACGTCCTCAAGCGCCTTGCCGCGTAAAGGTCGCCTTGGTTAAGCCGCTCTAAAACGGCTGGCTATGAAAACGGCCGCCTGGCGTAATGCCGGGCGGCCGTTATTCGTTACAGTGCGAGGATCCCAAGGTGCTCAAGCAGGATCTTAAGCCCGATGAGGACGAGTACGACGCCACCCACGATGGTGGCGGGTTTTTCGTAGCGCGCGCCAAAGGTGTGGCCGATCGCTACGCCGGCGACGGAGAAGATAAACGTTGTGACGCCGATAAGCGATACAGAGGGCACGATATCGACCGAGAGCGCGGCAAACGAGATGCCCACGGCGAGCGCGTCAATCGAGGTGGCGATGGCAAGGATTAGGTACTCGCCCAGGTCGATCTTTTCGGCATCCTTGCCGTCGCCTTCGTCCTCATCCTCGTCTTCGGTAAAGGTTTCCCACAGCATCTTGCCGCCGATAAAGGCCAAAAGGATAAAGGCGATCCAATGGTCTATGGGACCGATGATGCCCATGAACTGGCTGCCGAGTGCCCAACCGATTACGGGCATGCCGGCCTGAAAGCCGCCAAAGAACAGGCCGAGCACAACGGCGACTTTAAGGTTGATCTTTTTCATGCCGAGACCCTTGCAGATAGAAACGGCAAAGGCGTCCATCGAAAGGCCAACGGCGAGCAACACGAGCTCTGCGAGTCCCATAGTCTGGCCCCCTCTCTGCGGGCGAACCCGATTACACGACCACTCCCTCATTTATATGAGACCCGATGCTACCACATGAGCAGCCAAAAGAGCCCCGTCCCAAATGAGCTACCTAAGCGGTGTTCGCTCATTCTGTAAGCATCGGAATTTGCGGGCGTCACAGGGGCAAACCGTGAGAAACTTATTGACGTTTATGGAGCGTATACGATGGGAGCGATGCCTTGGATAAGAACGAGCTGCAAAAGCGTATGGAACAGGCCATCCGCCTGACGGCACCTGGTCAGCCGATCCGCACCGCCCTTGACATGATCATCGCCGGTCACCTGGGCGCCCTTATCTGCGTCGGCGACACCGAAAACGTGCTTGCTGCCGGTAACGACGGCTTCCCGCTCAACATTTCGTTTACCTCGAACCGCCTGTTCGAGCTTTCCAAGATGGACGGCGCCATCGTCATCGACGGCGACCTTACCCAGATTCTGCGCGCCAATTTCCACCTCAATCCCGATCCCTCGCTCGCCACGAGCGAGACGGGCATGCGTCACCGTACTGCCGCTCGCATGTCGGTGCTCACCGACGCCATCGTGATCTCGGTCTCGGCCCGTCGTGCCGTCGTCAACGTGTATGTGCACGGCAAGAGCTATGAGATTCAGCCCGTCACCACCATCATGAGCTCGGTCAACCAGCTCGTCGCTACGCTTCAGACCACCCGTCAGTCGCTCGACCGCTCCCTGCTGCGTCTGACGGCCCTCGAGCTGGACGACTACGTCACGCTCGCCGACATCACCGGCATTTTCTCGAGTTTCGAGATCATGCAGCAGGCAAAGACCGAGCTTAAGGATTGCATTGTCAAGCTGGGCAACCAGGGCAAGCTCGTGCAGATGCAGCTCGAGCAGCTCGCCGGCTCCAGCATGGATACCGAGTACGACTTGATGATTCGCGACTACGCAAGCGATTCCTCCGAGGCAAACGCCGAGAAGATCCGTGCCGAGCTTAGCCGCATGACGCCCAAGGACTTGTCCGACCCGCAGCATGTGGCGGCGGTTCTGGGTTACGACGACCTGGACGAGGACTCCGTCATGACGCCGCTGGGCCTGCGCACGCTTTCGCGCGTGTCCGTCGTGCGCGACGGCGTGGCCGAGAAGATCGTCGACGAGTATGGCTCGCTGCAGGAGCTCATGGACGACATCAGCAAGGATCCGGAGCGCCTGGGCGACTTTGGCGTTAACAACCCTGCCATTCTTGCGGACTCCCTGTACCGCATGAAGGGCACCAAACAGGGGAACGCATAATGGCGCCCGTATGCGCCGTGGTCGTTGCCGGTGGCAGCGGCCAGCGCTTTGGTAATCCCGGTGGCAAGCAGCTCGTCAATGTAGCTGGCCGTCCGCTTATGAGCTGGTCCATCCGCGCGTTTGACCGTAGCGATAAGGTCGGCCATATCGTCGTGGTTTGCCCTGCCGAGCGTCGTGCCGAGATGCGTCGCCTGGCCATCAGCCCGTATTCGTATAACACGCCCATCAGCTTCGCCGATGCCGGCGATACTCGCCAGGACTCCACTCGTGCCGGCGTGCATGCGGTGCCGGCAGGCTTTGAATACGTCGCCATTCACGACGGCGCTCGTCCGCTCATTACTACCGAGGCCATCGATCACGCTATCGACGTGCTCGTGAGTGACCGCTCGCTCGACGGTGTCGTGTGTGGCCAGCCCGCGATCGACACGCTCAAGATCGTCGATGGGGACAACATCGTCGAGACGCCGCCACGCGAACTCTATTGGGCCGCGCAGACGCCGCAGATCTTTAGTGTCGACGCCATGAAACGCGCCCATGCCGCGGCGATTGCCGAGGGCTTTATCGGTACGGACGATTCGTCACTGGTCGAGCGCATGGGTGGGCGCGTCCGCTGCGTCCAGAGCCCGCGCGACAACCTTAAGGTGACGGTGCCCGAGGACTTGCGTCCCGTAACCGCGATTTTGCTCGGGCGGATGGCCGAGAGAGAGGACCTTCCCCATGTTCAGTAACCTGCGCATTGGCCACGGCTACGACGTCCACCGTTTGGTGGAGGGGCGTCGATGTATCATCGGCGGGGTCGACATTCCCTACGAGCGCGGCCTGCTGGGCCACTCGGATGCCGATGTGCTCGCGCACGCGCTGGCCGACGCTATTCTGGGCGCCTGCCGCGGGGGAGACATTGGCAAGCTGTTCCCCGACACCGACCCCGCCTACGAGGGTGCCGACTCGATGGTGTTGCTTGCCCGCGTAATGGACTATGCGCGCGAGCTGGGCTTTGAGTTTGTCGATGCCGACTGCACCATTGCCTGCCAGCAGCCTAAGATCACCCCGCACCGCGATGCCATGCGTGCCAACTTGGCCCATGCCCTGGGCGTTGACGTCGAAAACGTGGGCGTCGCCGCCACCACGACCGAAAAGCTCGGTTGGGAAGGTCAAGGCGAGGGAATTGGCGCCTGGGCCGTCTGCCTGCTACAGAAAACCGTTAAGGAGTAACGAATGCGTATCTACAACAGCGCTACCCATAAAAAGGAAGAGTTCCAGCCCATCGAGCCCGGCAAGGTCCGTATGTACGTGTGCGGACCCACGGTTTACGACAACATCCACATCGGCAACGCCCGCACGTTCATCAGCTTCGATGTGATTCGACGCTGGCTCATCGCGAGCGGCTACGAGGTCACGTTCGCCCAGAACCTTACCGATGTCGACGACAAGATCATCAAGCGCGCTAACGAGCAGGGCCGTACGGCCGCCGAGGTTGCGACGGAGTTCTCGGATAAGTTTATTGGCGTCATGCGCGCTGCCAACGTGCTCGATCCCGATGTGCGCCCCCGCGCCACCAAGGAGATCGGCCCCATGATTGCCATGATCAAGGCGCTCATCGAGCAGGGCCACGCTTACGCCGCCGATAACGGCGACGTGTACTTTGCCGTGCGCAGCGATCCCAACTACGGTCAGGTCTCGGGCCGCAACATCGACGACCTTATGGTGGGTGCGCGCATCGAGGAGAACGAGGACAAGAACGACCCGCTCGACTTTGCGCTGTGGAAGGCCGCCAAGCCCGGCGAGCCCAGCTGGCCGAGCCCCTGGGGCGAGGGCCGTCCCGGTTGGCACACCGAGTGCGCCGCCATGGTGCACCGCTACCTGGGTACCCCGATCGACATTCATGGCGGTGGCTCCGACCTTGCCTTCCCGCATCACGAGAACGAGTGCGCCCAGGCTGCCTGCGCCTGGCACCAGGGCTTCTCCAACACCTGGATGCACACGGGCATGCTGCTGGTCGACGGCGAGAAGATGTCCAAGTCGCTTGGTAACTTCTTTACGCTGGCCGAGGTGCTCGAGCAGCACTCCGCTGCCGCCCTGCGCCTGCTGATGCTGCAGACGAGCTATCGCTCGCCGCTCGACTTTTCCTGGGAGCGCCTGGAGGGTGCCGAGAATTCGCTCACGCGTATCGCCGGTACGGTCGAGAACCTGCGCTGGGCCGCGAACCATGCGACGGCCGATGCCGATGCGGCTGCCGCCGAGGCGTTTGCCGCCAAGGCTGCCGAGACCCGTGCCACCTTTAAGGAGTGCATGGACGACGACTTTAACACCGCCGGTGCCATGGGCGCCGTCTTTGGTTTTGTCACCGAGTGCAATCAGTATCTGGAGCAGGCGGGCGACGCTGCCGACAAGGCCGCGGCTCTTGCTGCCGCCGATACGCTGGTCGAGCTGCTCGATACGTTTGGCGTTGAGCTTCCCGAGCCCAAGGTCGAGCTGCCGCTGGGCCTTTTGGGCGTTGCCGCCGGCTTGGTCGCCTACACTGGTGACGACGTGGACGAGGCCGCTGCCAAGATTCTCGAGGCTCGCGCCGAGGCCCGTGCCGCCAAGAACTGGGACTTGGCAGACGCCATCCGCGATCAACTCAAGGACCTGGGCCTGACGATTGAAGATACCGCCGCCGGCACCCGTATCAAATCCCTCTAACCCCTGCGGGTTTCCCGAGCACCCGACCGCCCGAGCCACGGCACCTTGCCTTTCAATCGTCGGGCATGACCTCAAGGTCTATGCCCTCTTCTTTCAAGGCAATCTGCCGCACCTCGGGCGGTCGGTCTATTTGTTTCGTTTGATAGTTGTATTTAGGAGGCCGTCCTATGGCCGACAATCGCAAGCGTGCGCCTCGTGGCGGCAAGCAGGCCGCTTCTGGCTCGCGTCCGATTCGCCGAAATGACCGCGCTGCCGCTTCCAAGGGCCAGCGCGATCGCACCCAAGCTGCGCGTCCGCAGCGCGATCGCAACCGCGACGCTGTCCAGGCTTCCAAGGGCGAGTTTATCGAAGGCCGTCGTGCTGCCGTCGAGGCGCTGCGCACCGGTTTTCCCATCAAGTGCGCGCTCATTGCCGAGGGCGGGGAGCGCGATGCCGCCCTGTCTCGTCTGGTCGATGACCTCAACGCCGCGTGTGTCCGCATTAAGTACGTGCCGCGCGCGCAGCTCGATGCGCTGTCGAGCCACGGCGCTCACCAGGGTATTGCACTCGAGGTGGGCAACTTCCCTTATGCGGATGTCGCCGATATCCTCGACCGTGCAGGCGAGGGTCCGGCACTTGTCGTGGTGCTCGACCACGTGACCGACGACGGTAACTTTGGCGCTATCGTGCGCTCCGCCGAGGTCGTGGGCGCGGCGGGCGTCATTATTGCCAACAAGCGCGCTGCCGGCGTGACCGTGGGTAGCTACAAGACCTCCGCCGGCGCCGTCATGCATCTGCCTATCGCGCAGGTCCCCAATATCGCTCGTGCACTCGACGATCTTAAGGCCGCTGGCTTTTGGGTGGGTGGTGCCTCCGAGCACGCCGAGGGCAGTTGCTGGGATGCTCCCTTCGAGGGCCGCGTGGCGCTTGTCATGGGCTCCGAGGGCGACGGCATCTCGCGCCTGGTGCTCGAGAAATGCGACTTTTTGACCAAGCTTCCTCAGCGTGGCATGACCGAGAGCCTTAACGTTGCCCAGGCAACGACGGCACTGTGCTTTGAGTGGCTACGTCGCAACGCCGGCGAGCTCATGGGGGAGGAGTAGCGCATGTCCAAGAAGAACCGCGCCAAGTCTAAGGCCAAGCGCTTTGGCGAAGGCTCGGCCAAGCCGATTGTCTCGGCCGCGACCTATGGCGTGGGCGGCAATGCGTTTGCGCAGGCTATCGCCGACCCGGTCTCGACGGTGCACTCCAATAAGCCCGAGCTGCTGGTGGTCGACGGCTACAACGTGATCCACTGCACGCCGCGCTACGAAAAGCTCGTGTACGACCATTCCGACGATCCGTATTCCAGCGACGTTCACGATATGGCGCGCACCGCCCTTATCAACGACGTCGCCGCCTTTGCCCAGGGCCGCTACGAGGCCGTAATCGTGTTTGACGGTGCAGGCAATATCTCCAGCGAGCGTCCCAACTTGCCGGCTCGCGGCGTGCGCATCGAGTTTTCGCCGACGGGCGTATCGGCCGATACCGTGGTGCAAAAGCTCTGCATCGAGGCGCGCGAGGAAGGTCGCGCGTGCTCCGTGGTATCGAGTGACGGCACAATTCAAGCCGTCGTCATGGGCAAGGGCGTTACGCGCATATCGAGCCGCATGCTGGTGGACGAGATCAAACAGATCGATAACGACGTCCGCGAGGCAGAGGAAGCTCCGCAGATCAAGATGACTCTGGGCAGTCGCCTGAGCCCCGAGGCACTGGCCAAGCTCAAGGCACTGCGCGGGAGGTAGGGGAGTTGGCGGGGCGATACTGTTTCGCTAACTCCATTCAGCGATGTCGATCATTCTTTTGAGGCGCCATGTTAGCGCCTCTTTTAGATAAGGCAGTCTTGCTGTAAGAGCGTCGTTTTTGGATAGGATTTCGATTGCCTCGTCAACGAAACCCTCGAGCTTGCCGTCGTCAAACCAGCTCATATCCTCGACAAGCAGCATTTGTTTCGCGGGGCTTGAATGAAACTGCGCGCTGGTAAAACTGTGCTCCCCTGCCTTAAGCTCCTCTAGAGAAACGTTGCACCAGAGCGATGAGCCCGAATCGAAGATGGGGGCAGGTCTGCAGGCTAGCGTGTTGACGTTTCGCACAAGGCCAAAGTTACGCCAATGACGATCATAGTTGGCGATGATGTCGTCGCACACGATCATGCGGTCAAGGGCATCCTTGACGCCTGTTACCCCGAGCTTCTCGCAGTTTGCTACATATCGCTCGTAGTCGGTTAGTCTTTCATCTGCGTTTGCGTACTGGTTTACATAGAACGCAGGGACATACTCTTCTTCATCAGTTAAGAAGACATCGCATATGCTCAGGGCGGAAGTGCCCGTGCCCTCGAGCGAGTAAGGCACATAATCGCAGGCGTTTAGGATGCGACGATGGAGCGCGGTCGCTACCAGCTCGTTATATGGTTCTTGGTTCAGGTGCGCTCCTGCCTTGTGCAGAATTCGACGCCCGCCCTCGCATGTCCAATACTTCTGAAGGTTGCCGTCCGAGGTGTTATCGGGCTTTGCGGCGGCTGCTTTACCCTCTGGGGCGAAGGGTGCGATGGACAGAGAGACGTCGTCAAAAGCATTATTGAAGAAGTTAATATCCTCCCACGCGAGACCGGAATCTTGGGGTCTAATCCAATACTGGTCGGATAGGGAGAGGCCGAGATTTCGCTGGATGAGTTCGTCGGGAACATCGACTGCTGCTTCTGCCAACAGGGATGCAAGTCCTATGCGCGCGAGCGGGATACCGCGGCCTCGCCACCAAATGCGGAAAGAGTCGAGCGACACGGGACTATTGGGGCCAAGTATTCCAATAGGGGCGTGGGTGTAATCGATGTCGGCACCGATGTGGGTAAAGTCTTTTCGCGATGTGCTGTAGACCAGCTGGGCGACTTCGTGCGTGCGGTTCATGAGGGTAAACGTAATCTCGCTTTTTCCATGGCCTCGACGGGGACGTCCCCCCGCTTTGGTCACGGAGCGGAGTCGTGCGTTGACGCTGCCTTTGTCGATGAGCCATACACCAGAAGCCTTGCGTGCCTCAAGTGCTCCGTTTTTTATGAGCTCTTGCACCCTGCGCGGGGTGATGTCGAGTAGCTCTGCAGCTTCCTTCGTGGTCAACATCGCGAAACCCTTCGCCAGAACGAATAGTTTTATCTATTCCATTGTAATTAATACTATTCGTTCTGACGAATAGTTTTGAGATGTGGTCGATCAAAGGCCTGTTGCGCCTTGCCCGCAATTCCTTTATTCTTAATTGGCTTCGCGCGAAAGCGCCAAGTGTGCCAGTGTGGCGCAACGGTAGCGCAACTGATTTGTAATCAGTGGGTTGCAGGTTCGATTCCTGTCACTGGCTCCATGAGAGTTTCGGGCTCTGTTCCTTGTGGGACAGGGTCCGTTTCTATTTATGTCGATATGTAAGCGGGTTTGACTCCCACCAAGCTTCAGGTTTGTCTCAATCTGTAACACGGGTGGGCTGAAAACCCTCCTTATAGTTACAGATTGAGACAATGCCAAGGGTTGGCCGATAATATCTCGATCTGTAACACGAAGGGGCGGAAAACCGTTCGTACTGTTACAGAATGAGACGTAAGCCAGAGTCTCTGCGAAACATCTCGATCTGTAACAAATAGGGGAGAAAATGTTCTCTAAATGTTACAGATCGAGACAAAGGCCGGACCGGTCCCAGCCATCCTGGTTGAGCGAGGATATTCGGACGCACGAGGATCGTTATCGAAAGTCGATACCGCAAGGGTACTCCACCACACAAAAGTGTTCCCTCGGGAAATGTCGCCAGCGCAGCCAAATCCGCCGTCCTTCATATCTAAATTCAGCAAAACCGCAGGTCAAAGGTATATAGATACGCCCGGCACCGTGTATTTAGAGGTTTTCGTTGACAGCCCCCAAGGTTGCATCGTATTATCTTTTTCGTTCGCGGGGGCGGAGGCCCAAAAGACCAAAGAACCTGCGGATACTTGAACGATTGGGAGTTTGCCCGAGTGGTTAATGGGGACGGGCTGTAAACCCGTTGGCTCTGCCTACATAGGTTCGAATCCTATAGCTCCCACCCGTCAAGTGCCTGTATAGCTCAGTCGGTAGAGCACTTCGTTGGTAACGAAGAGGTCACCAGTTCAAGTCTGGTTGCAGGCTCCATCCGGCGGTGTAGCTCAGTTGGTTAGAGCACACGGTTCATACCCGTGGCGTCACTGGTTCGAATCCAGTCACCGCTACCATAGGTAACACGGTGGCTTCTCAATAGTATGTTGAGAGGCCACTATGGTATAAAGGCATAGTCCCGTCCGGG
Organism: Collinsella sp. HCP28S3_B9; assembly: GCF_052066095.1. Lineage (NCBI taxonomy): Bacteria > Bacillati > Actinomycetota > Coriobacteriia > Coriobacteriales > Coriobacteriaceae > Collinsella > Collinsella sp. HCP28S3_B9. The sequence goes on along the minus strand of NZ_JBQHST010000013.1, from coordinate 27,011 downwards.
GACGACCTGTTTAGAGGAGGGCTTTATGGCCAAAGAGAAGTTTGAGCGCACTAAGCCGCATGTTAACATCGGCACCATTGGTCACGTCGACCACGGCAAGACCACGCTGACCGCTGCCATCACCAAGGTTCTCTCCGAGACCGAGGGCTGCAAGGCTGACTTCACTGCGTTCGAGAACATCGACAAGGCTCCCGAGGAGCGCGAGCGCGGCATTACGATCTCCGTCTCCCACGTCGAGTACGAGACTGCTGCCCGTCACTACGCTCACGTTGACTGCCCGGGCCACGCTGACTACGTCAAGAACATGATCTCCGGTGCTGCTCAGATGGACGGCGCTATCCTGGTCATCGCCGCTACCGACGGCCCCATGGCTCAGACCCGCGAGCACATCCTGCTCGCCCGTCAGGTCGGCGTTCCCTACATCGTCGTCTTCCTGAACAAGTGCGACATGGTCGACGATGACGAGCTCATCGATCTCGTCGAGATGGAGACCCGTGAGCTCCTTTCCGAGTACGAATTCCCCGGCGACGACATCCCCGTCATCCGTGGTTCCGCTCTGGGCGCTCTCGAGGGCGACGCCAAGTGGATGGACGCCATTCGCGAGCTCATGTCTGCCGTCGACGAGTACATCCCGACGCCTGCTCGTGACAACGACCTCCCGTTCCTGATGGCCGTTGAGGACGTTATGACCATCTCCGGCCGTGGTACCGTTGCTACCGGCCGTGTCGAGCGCGGTGAGCTCAAGCTCAACGAGCCCGTCGAGATCGTCGGCATCAAGGATACCCAGAACACCGTCGTTACCGGTATCGAGATGTTCCGTAAGTCCATGGACTTCTGCGAGGCTGGCGACAACGTCGGTCTGCTGCTCCGCGGTATCAAGCGCGAGGACATCGAGCGCGGCCAGGTTCTCTGCAAGCCCGGTTCGGTTACCCCGCACACCAAGTTCACCGGTGAGATCTACGTTCTGACCAAGGAGGAGGGCGGCCGTCACACCCCGTTCTTCGATGGTTATCGTCCTCAGTTCTACTTCCGTACCACCGATGTTACCGGTACGGTCAAGCTCCCCGAGGGCACCGAGATGGCTATGCCTGGTGACCACATCACCATCGAGGGCGACCTCATTCACCCGATCGCTATGGAGGAGGGCCTGCGCTTCGCTATCCGCGAGGGTGGCCACACCGTCGGTTCGGGCATCGTCTCCACGATCATTGAGTAAATTAGCTCTCTGATACAGCTGACTTAGAGAACCCGGCACTTATATGGGTGCCGGGTTCTTTTCTACGTGGGTCTTTTTGCCTGATGATTACGCTTAGCTCGCTCTTAAGTTGAGCGTGAGGAATCGATTAGATCTCGTTGGCTCCATTGATGTGTTCCAAATATGAATGGATCTACCGAGAACCAATTGATGCGAGGTTTTCATTGACAGCACTTACGTAGAGCTGATAAAGTACCAACTCGTGCCCGTACGGGGCGGATATGAAAGGTTCAGGATACATGCGTACTCTAGTTACTCTTGCGTGCACTGAGTGCAAGCGCCGCAACTATACGACCACTAAGAACAAGGCGAACATGCCTGATCGTATGGAGATCAAGAAGTATTGCCCCTGGTGCCGTCACCACACGCTGCACAAAGAGACTCGCTAGTCTCTAGTCACATACGCCAGTAGTTCAATTGGTAGAGCATCGGTCTCCAAAACCGAGTGTTGAGGGTTCGAGTCCTTCCTGGCGTGCCAGTCATTATTCCGTAAGCTCCCATTTGGGGGCTTACGGTTTACTCATGTATAAGCGCATTGCGCGGAGGTAACCCAAATGGCCAACAAGAAGAACAAGAAGAAGGCACAGCAGCAGGCGCCTGCCAACAAAGCTGCCGCCAACTCCAAGGTTGAGGCCAAGAAGGCCGTTGCCAAGAAGAGCGAGAAGGCTGCGAAGTCCAAGAAGAACGAGAAGCCCGGTTTCTTCGCCCGCACCAAGAAGTATTTTGCTTCGGTGAAGTCCGAGATGAAGCGTGTCACGTGGCCCGATAAGAAGGAGCTCGTGAACTACTCGGTCGTCGTTTGCGCTTCTCTGATCGTCGTCGGCGTCGTCATCGCTCTGCTCGATGCTGGCTTTGGCGAGGCTCTTGCTCTGTTCTCTGGATTGAGGGGCTAAACCATGTCTAAGCGTTGGTACGTCGTTCACACTTACTCTGGATACGAGAACCGCGTTAAGTCCGATCTCGAGCATCGCATCGAGACCATGGGCATGCAGGATCGTATCTTTGATATTGAGATTCCTATGGAGCGCGTCACCGAGATCAAAGAGGGTGGCAAGCGCGAGACCAAGGATTCTAAGATCTTCCCGGGTTATGTCCTGGTTCGCATGGAGATGGATGACGATGCATGGACGTGTGTTCGCAACACGCCCGGCGTCACCGGTTTCCTGGGCGGCAACGGCAAGCCCGCTCCGCTTTCCCGCGACGAGTACAATAAGATGACTCGTCGTCCCGGTAAGGGCGATTCGCCCAAGCGTACGTCGGTTGATATTGAGGTTGGTACGTCCGTCCGCGTCACCGATGGCCCGCTTACCGACTTTGATGGCAAGGTCTCCGAGGTTAACGCCGAGGCAGGCAAGCTCAAGGTCACGCTGATGATCTTTGGCCGCGAGACGCCGGTCGAGCTTGACTTTAACCAGGTCGCTGTCATCGCTTAAGTTTTCGTCCGTTCGCGCGAGCGTGCTTCTTCTGTGACTGCTCATCTCAGGAGTGCTTCTAACACGTGCGTGCTTACGATATAGCAAGTACTTCACACTCGTGATTCGAAAGGAATGACCATGGCTGAGAAGAAGGTTGCCAACGTCATTAAGCTCCAGATTCCTGCTGGTGCCGCTAACCCCGCTCCTCCCGTCGGCCCCGCCCTGGGCGCTGCTGGCGTGAACATCATGCAGTTCTGCCAGGCCTTTAACGCCGAGACGCAGGACAAGAAGGGCGACATTATCCCCGTTGAGATTTCTGTCTACGAGGATAAGTCCTTCTCCTTCATCACCAAGACTCCGCCGGCGGCTCACCTCATCAAGAAGGAGCTGAACCTCAAGTCTGGTTCCGCTAAGCCCCAGGCCGACAAGGTTGGCCAGCTCTCTCAGGAGCAGCTCACCAAGATCGCCGAGATCAAGATGCCGGACCTCAATGCCAACGACATTGACGCCGCCAAGAAGATCATCGCCGGTACCGCCCGTTCCATGGGCGTCACCATCGCTGAGTAGCGTTTTTCTAGGTAACGACGGATGCTCCGACCGGGGCGCCCGTTAAATGTGTGCAATCGGGCACACGATACGATGTGGGAGGGCTCACGCCCGTTTAACCACAGGAGGTAATGCACATGGCTAAGCATGGTAAGAGCTATAACGCCGCTGCCGAGAAGGTCGACCGCGCCACGCTCTACACCCCCCTTCAGGCTGCCAAGCTCATCAAGGAGCTCGACACCGCCAAGTTCGACGAGACCGTCGAGGCCCACTTCCGTCTGGGCATCGATACTCGTAAGGCTGACCAGAACATCCGTGGTTCCATCTCCCTGCCCCACGGCACCGGCAAGACCGTTCGTGTTGCCGTCTTCGCCGAGGGCGAGAAGGCCCGTGAGGCCGAGGCTGCCGGTGCCGACATCATCGGTTCCGACGAGCTCGTCGCCCAGATCCAGAAGGGCGAGATCAACTTCGACGCCGCTATCGCTACGCCGAACATGATGGCCAAGGTTGGCCGCATCGGTAAGATCCTTGGTCCCCGTGGCCTCATGCCGAACCCCAAGCTCGGCACCGTGACCATGGACGTCGCCAAGATGGTCTCCGAGCTCAAGGCCGGCCGCGTTGAGTATCGCGCCGACCGTTATGGCATCTGCCACGTGCCCCTGGGCAAGAAGTCCTTCTCTGAGCAGCAGCTCGTTGAGAACTACGCTGCCCTGTACACCGAGATCCTGCGCGTCAAGCCCTCTTCTGCTAAGGGCAAGTACGTCAAGTCCATCTCTGTGTCTTCCACCATGGGCCCTGGCGTCAAGGTCGATCCCGCTGTCCAGCGTGACTTCCTGGCTGAGTAACTTCTAGTTACTGCCTGAGCAAAGCAAGCATTGCTAAAGGAACCCGGTTCTGTCTCGTGCAGGACCGGGTTCCTTGCTGTTTCGGGCCAAAACCAACACGAAGGAGATAGGCGCCTTTGTGGTGGTTTTGGTTCAAAATCCCCGTTGCGCGTCGTTTTGCCTGTGTTACACTTTAGCCCAATGTAGTGAATACCCGAGGCTGAAAGGAGCCAGACATGTTCTATAACAAACAGCAGCTCCTAGGCCTAGCGCTACTAGATTGGATAGCGCGCTAGGGTTGTAATTTCGCTATAACGATTAGTTGTACCCGGGTGCGCTATCTTCCGCCGCTTTTGGGCGTGATGGGCGACACGGGTATTATTCTATCTTGAGGCACTCCATCTCTCCTGAAAGCCATCTGTATCTTTAGCCTGTCAGGAGGAAATCATGAGCCGCAAAATCGCAATCTTTGACACAACGCTTCGTGACGGGGAGCAGTCTCCCGGCGCCAGCATGAATACCGAGGAAAAGCTCGTTATTGCACGCCAGCTGGTACGTATGAATGTCGACGTGATCGAGGCGGGATTTCCTATTTCGAGCCCCGGTGATTATCGTTCCGTACAGGAGATTGGCAAGATCGCGGGTGACCGGTGCACGGTATGCGGTCTCACCCGTGCGGTCGATAAGGATATCGAAGTGGCCGCAGAAGCCCTCAAGACGGCTCAGAGGCCCCGTATCCACACCGGTCTGGGTGTGAGTCCCAGCCATTTGCGCGACAAGCTCCATATGACCGAAGACGAGGCTATCGAGCGCGCTATTCACGCCGTAAAGCACGCTCGTAAGTTTGTCGACGATGTCGAGTTTTATGCCGAGGATGCGGGCCGCTCCGATCAGGAGTTCCTGGTCCGCATTATCGAGGCAGCGATCAAGGCCGGCGCTACGGTCGTGAATATTCCGGACACCACGGGCTATAACATGCCTTGGGAGTTTGGCGCCCGTATTCGCGATCTGCGCGAGCGCGTGGCCGGCATCGAGGACGTTACGATTTCGGTCCACACGCATAACGATTTGGGCATGGCCACAGCCCTTGCACTCGAGGCGGTCCGCAATGGCGCGACGCAGATCGAGTGCACCGTCAACGGCTTGGGCGAGCGCGCGGGCAACACGGCGCTCGAGGAGGTCGTCATGGCCATGAGGATGCACGAGCAGGACCTGGATGCACATACCGATATCGTGACGACCGAGCTCACGCGCGCATCCAAGCTCGTCAGTTCAATTACTGGTATTAACGTGCAGCCCAACAAGTCTATTGTGGGCGCTAATGCGTTTGCCCACAGCTCGGGTATTCACCAGGACGGCGTGCTCAAGGCGCGTGACACCTACGAGATTATCGATCCCAAGGACGTGGGTGCAGCGGGATCCGAGATTATCCTTTCGGCACGTTCGGGCCATGCGGCACTGCGCCATCGTCTCGCCGAGCTGGGTTATACGTTTGGCGATGAGGAATTCGAGTCGATCTACCAGCGCTTCTTGGAGATTGCAGATCAAAAGAAGGAAGTATTTGACGAGGACCTGGAGTCGATGATTCAGGAGCGCCAGCGCGAGGTCAAGGCGATCTACACCCTCGACGCGCTCCAGGTTTCCTGCGGCGACCCGCTTATTCCTACGGCCACGGCAACCATCACGGACGAGGACGGCGCGACACGGGTGGTTTGCTCGACGGGTACTGGTCCGGTTGATGCGGCCTACAAGGCGGTCGACAAGGCCATCTCTGCCCATGGCGAGCTGACGGAGTTCAACGTTAAAGCCATCACGCGTGGCATCGACGCTATCGGTGAGGTGACGGTACGCATCACCGCCGAGGACGGCAAGATCTACACCGGCCGCGGCGCGGATACCGACATTATCGTGAGCTCGGCCAAGGCTTACATCAACGCTATTAACCGCATGATTCAGACCAACCGTTCCAAGGCGGGAAAGTAACGATATTCGGCAGGGCAAAGCCCGCTTGAGAGGGGAATCACATGGCACGTCCCATGACCGTAGCAGAGAAAATTTTGGCGGCACACGCCGGGCTCGATGAGGTAAAGCCGGGCCAGCTGGTCGAATGCGACCTGGACATCGTGCTCGCCAACGATATTACCGCACCTATCGCGATCGATGTCTTTCGCGAGCTGGGTGCCACCGAGGTGTTCGATCGCGACCGCGTTTGCCTGGTGCCCGATCACTATGCGCCCAACAAGGACATCAAGAGCGCCGAGCAGACCAAGAAGATGCGAGATTTTGCGCACGAGCAGCATGTGACGCACTATTACGAGCAAGGCTGCGCGGGCATTGAGCATGCCCTGCTGCCCGAGCGCGGCGTGGTGGTCCCGGGCGATCTGATTATCGGTGCCGACTCGCATACCTGCACGTATGGCGCCTTGGGTGCGTTTTCGACCGGTGTGGGCTCAACAGACGCCGGCGTGGGCATTGCCACGGGGCGCGCATGGTTTAAGGTTCCGCCGACGATTCGCTTTGAGATTAATGGCGAGCTTGAGGACGGTGCCACCGCCAAGGACATCATCCTGCACATTATCGGCATGATCGGCGTGGACGGTGCCCTGTACCAGGCCATGGAGTTTGCCGGCAGCACCATCGAGGGCCTGTCGATGGAAGGTCGCATGACAATTTCGAACATGGCGATCGAAGCGGGCGGCAAGGCGGGCATTATCGAGGTCGATGATGTTGCCCGCGCCTGGCTCAAGGGGCGCTGCGAGCGCGATTACGTTGAGTATCACGCCGATCCAGACGCCGAGTATGCCCAGGTTATTGCCATTGACGCGGCCGACATTAAGCCGTGTGTATCGTGGCCGCATCTGCCCAGCAACACCCATCCGGTGAGCGAGAGCCGTCACATCATGATCGACCAGGCGGTAATCGGCTCGTGCACCAACGGACGTATCGAGGATATGCGTGCTGCGGCCGAAGTCATGCGCGGCCATAAGGTTGCCGACGGGGTGCGTTGCATCGTGATTCCGGCGACCCAGGCGGTCTTCCGCCAGTGCATGAAGGAGGGATTGACCGACATTTTCCTAGATGCCAACTGTGTGTTCTCCACGCCCACGTGCGGTCCGTGCCTGGGCGGCTACATGGGCATCTTGGCGGCGGGGGAGCGTTGCGTTTCTACGACCAACCGCAACTTTGTCGGCCGTATGGGCGACCCCACGTCCGAGGTCTATTTGGCCTCGCCGGCCGTGGCGGCTGCTTCTGCCGTGGCGGGGCACATATGCTTGCCGTCTGACCTGTAGGGGCTACGGGGTCCTTCGACCTTTGCTCGCTACTGCGGACAGTCCTGGCACTTTTTTTGTTCGCCGAAGGCGAACGCTAACTTTCCATTAGCTTTTTTGTAGCCGAAACGCGAACGAGGGATTTGATATTTGCTTGCGTCGAGTTACGCACGAGCCGGAGAGCACTTAATGTGCTCTCCGTGCGAGCAGGACTGTCCGAGTAAGTAAGTAAATATCAAATCCCCCGCATTCCATGTTTGAACGGAGAATGATATGAACTTTGAAGGTTCGGTTTTTCGATATGGTCGTGACGTTGATACGGATGTCATCATTCCTGCTCGGTATTTGAACTCGTCGGATCATGCGCACTTGGCGGCGCATGCTATGGAGGATATTGATCCCGCGTTTGCCTCTGCCGTGAGCCCCGGTGACATCATTGTGGCTGAGGAGAACTTTGGTTGCGGTTCTTCGCGTGAGCATGCCCCGGTTGCCATTAAGGCTGCAGGGGTGTCGTGTGTTATTGCTAAGAGCTTCGCACGCATCTTCTATCGCAATGCCATTAACGTGGGCCTGCCCATTATGGAGTGCCCCGAAGCTGTCGATGCGATTTGTGCCGGCGATACCGTGAAGGTCGATACCGATGCGGGTGTCATCACCAACGAGCGTACTGGCGAGACTTTTACAGCTGAGCCGTTCCCGCCATTTATTGCCGAGATTATCGAGGCCGGCGGTTTGGTTGCGCGCACGCGTGCCAAGATTGTCGCGGCAAAGGGTCAGGAGGCGTAAGCGATTATGACGGTCAAGCTGGATAATCCGTTTGCAAACGGGCCGAGTAGCGAGAGCTGGAGCTGCAACGTGAAGAAGACCTATAAGATCTGCTGTCTTCCTGGTGACGGCATTGGGCCCGAGGTCATTGCCGAGGGTAAGAAGGTGCTGGCTGCCGTGGGCAAGCGCGCTGGCGTAGAGTTTGCCTTTGAGGATCACCTGATTGGTGGCGCGGCGATCGATGCGTGCGGCAATCCGCTGCCCGATGAAACCCTTGTGGCGGCAAAGGCGTCGGACGCCGTGCTGTTGGCATCCGTCGGTGGCCCAAAGTGGGATTCGACCGATCCGGCGGCCCCGCGCCCCGAGCAAGGCTTGCTGCGTATCCGCAAAGAACTCGGCCTCTATACCAACCTTCGCCCCGTAAAAATCTACGACGCACTTGCCAGCGCATCGACGCTTCGTCCCGAAGTCATCAAGGGCGTTGACATGGTACTCGTCCGCGAACTTACCGGTGGCATTTACTTTGGCAAGCACGAGCGCTTTTATGACGAGGGCGGTGCGGGCACCGACGGTGTGGCTGGCCAGCGCGCGGTTGACGTAATGGAGTACCGCGAGTACGAAGTTGAGCGCATCGCCCGCCAGGCGTTCGAGGCAGCTCGCAAGCGTCGCGGCAAGGTGACAAGCGTGGACAAGCGCAATGTATTGGAGACGAGCCGCATGTGGCGTGAGGTCGTGCATCGCGTGCATGACGATGAGTATCCAGATGTAGAGCTTGAGGACCTGCTCGTCGACAACGCCGCCATGCAGCTCATTAACCGACCGGCCGACTTTGACGTCGTAGTTACGGAGAACATGTTCGGCGACATTCTCTCCGACGAGGCGGCGCAGATTACCGGATCGCTCGGCATGCTTGCCTCGGCTTCGCTAGGCGATGGTGTGTCGCTGTTTGAGCCGAGCGCCGGCAGCGCGCCCGACATCGCGGGGCTCGGTATCGCTAACCCGCTCGCGCAGATCCTGTCGGCGGCAATGCTGCTCACGTACGCGCTCGACATGGGTGGGCAGGCTGCTTGGATCGAAAATGCCGTGGCACGTGTGCTTGACGAAGGCTGGCGTACCCGCGACATCGCCGACGCCAGCACCCCTGCCGATAAGATCCTCGGCACGACCCAGATGGGCGATAAGGTCATCGCTGCACTGTAGCGTCGAGATGTCCGGAACCACCACAAAGGCACCTGTCCCCTTTGTGGTGGTTACCAGGGGGTTCTGGCGGTTGAGGACTCTATTGCCTCGTGGCGCTTGAGCTCGCGGCGCATGGTTTGCGAATTGAGCCAGGCTGCCTGCCAGCCACGGATGGGGTAGCGCGCCTCGTCAAGCTCAAACTGCGTATAGCCGCAGGCGTTGATGATCGTTGCCCCGCATGCGTGCTGGCGTTCGCGTTGAAAGTCGCGAACATAGCATTGGTGCACATGCCCGTGCACCATGTAGTCGGGATTCCATGTCTCGAGTGCTGTGTTAAAGCATTCGAATCCTCGATGCGGCAGATCGTCCAGATCGCCCATGCCGGCGGCGGGCGTATGGGTGAGCAAGATGTCGCAGCCGCCGACCATCCTCACTTTGCGGGACAGCTTACGCATGCGCTTGGCCATCTCGCGCTCGGTGTACATGTTAGCGCCATCTCGATAGCGCATGGAGCCGCCAAGCCCCGCAATGCGGACGCCGCGATACACGTACACGGTGTCTTCGACACAGATGCAGCCGCCCGGTGCATGACGCGCGTAGCGGTCATCGTGATTGCCACGCACGTAGATGAGCGGTCTGTTGATGACCGTGACCAAAAACTCAAGATAGTCCGGGTCCAGATCGCCAGCGGACAAAATTAGGTCTACACCCTCAAAGCGTTCCTTGCGAAAGCACTCCCACAGGCATCGCTCTTCGGTATCGGCTATGGCAAGGATTTTCATAGAGCACGGACCTTCGGCTCATCGTCGGGCTGCGGAATGGTGCCCACCATGTTGTCTGCCAGCCAGTCCATCTCGACGATTTGCGTGCTCGGCAGTGGGGGAAAGCCCTCAATCTGCACCACGCCGTCTTGGCTATGGAGCTCGCCGCCAAATGGATTGATGGAGCCCTCGACGATGCCATTGCGGAGGAGCTGAACAAGCTTGCGCGTCTGATAGGGCAGACCCGGAGCGTAGCGAATATCGATAACGCCCGAGCTCATGCCATACCAGTAGTTGACGGCGCGAACCTGGCTGTCGTCACTGGTCTCGTCCCAGGTGCCATGCAGTAGACTTCGCACGATAAGCTCGTAGTATCGGCCCCAGTTCCATACCGGCATGGCAATGCCGGCAACCTTGCCATCGACCAGGCGGTGGAGTCCGTAGGCCGTGGGGTCTTCGAGCGACTTTGACATGTCGGCGCCGGTCATGACGCTCACACCTTCGCGACGCATGGCCTCGGCAAGGCCTCCGGCGGGCACATCGCCCCAAGTCAGGATAATTTGCGCACGGGGGTCGAGCAGCGAGGCGCCAATCGCAAAGGCATTGATCTCGCTGAGTGCACCCGAGGCGAAGACCGACGCGTGGTAACCGATGCGGTGGTTGTCCGCCATGCTGGCGGCAAGGGCGCCCAGGAGAAACTTGGCTTCGTACATCTTGCCAAAGTACGAACGGACGCTTTGGTGGGGAAGGCCGATGGAGCAGTTAAGGAACCGAACCCGGGGATATTCAACGGCAGCCCTGAGCGTGTATTCCATCAGGCGGTGCGAGGTCGAGAAGATGACGTTTGCTCCATGTTTGACAGCCGTTTCCACGGCGGCGTAGAACACGTCCGGGTCGTGACAGTCCTCAAACGCCTCGGTGCGCACGATACCGCCAAAGTGCTCATCGAGATACTGACGCCCTTGGTCGTGCAGGCTGTCCCAGCTCGACGTCGCACAGGTGAATTCATGGATAAAGGCGATGCGCAGGGGGTTGGCCGCCGAATAGATGGTCTTGCCCATAAAGAAGTTGAGCATGCCGGAGGTGGACTTGGCGGGCGACTCCTCCTCATCGACGTTTGGCGCTTCGACAAGATCGACCTTGTCCTCGTCACTTTTCCCGGCAATGACCAGTTCGCGCCAGATCTTGCACAGGCGGTTTACGACGATATCTGTCGGCGTATCCAGCAGGCGGTCCTGGTTGTACACATTGAGGTAGACGAGCATGGCGTCGGCGGGCGTAATGTCCAGGTGGTCGCCGCCCGCGCGAAGGTAGGCGCGCTTAAAGAGTAGGAAGGTGTGGCGCAGGTAATCGACCTTTTTCTGGGGCCATTTTTCGATAAGGTTCTGACCGAGCATCTTGGCGAGCGTTTCGTAGCTTCCCTCACGCGAGAACTCGATCTCGTATAGGGGGCAGACGCGCCAAAACGCGCAGAACTCGCCGTACAGGCGGCTTTCGACGGAATCCCATTTGCCGGGGTAGAGGCGGGTGACCCTAGCCGAAACCGTTGGAGCGTCCAGGAATTTGAGGACGCTGACGCGCTTGTTGCCCTCCTGGACATAGAACCGATGCATGAACTCGGTGACGATGATGGGGTCGCGATAGCCCTCGGTTACCTGAATGTCGTAGAGGTTGGACCACTTGCGGGCGAACTCGGTGCTAAACGGCAGCAGGGGCATAAAGTTGCATGAAAAGGCGGACTGACGGCCCTTGGTAACCGTGCCGACAACCATTTCGAGCGGAATATCCCGCAGGCCGACATTCTCTCGCTGACCTAGGGGGAGCTGGGCAACCAAACTGTCGAGGTCCGTAAGGTATGGATGCTCGCTTTGGCTAATGGCGCGTCGACGTCCTTGCTCGCCGCGCTTGCGTGCTTGACGGTAGGCCTCTTCCATAGTTTGCTCCCTTAGTCGTTTAAACAACTGTATGAACTATGGTACCACGAATGAAAACCTCCCATTTTCCGATGTCAAAGAAATGGGAGGCAGTTCACTGTCCCCTTTGTGGTGCTTTAGGCGATGATGGGAGCGATAGCGCGGATGCAGGCGTCGGCAGCGGTGAGTGTGGTGCTGTCGTCACTGACGATAAAGATGATCTTGCCCTTGATGCCAAAGTCGCCGATTTCGCTAAAGAGCACGTAGGGCTCCTGGTCAAAGCCCGAGATGGGAAGCACGGCGGCCTTGGTGGCGCTGGTCAGCTCGTCTGCCAGCGCGTCAAGGGAAACCCATTTAGACGTGTCCTTTACGGCAACGGGCACGGCCACGCGCCCAAAGGGCATCAGATGCACGAGCGTGTCCTTGGAGATGTTGGAGTTGGGCACAATGATGGTCTGCCCGTTGGCATCCTCGATGGTCGTGTGGCGCCAGGTGATGTCCTGTACCACGCCCGACACGCCGCCGACCTCGATATTGTCGCCGGGCTTGATGATGCCCATAAAGGTCACCTGCATGCCGCCGATAAGGTTCGACAGCGTGTCCTGAAAGCCGAGCGAGATGGCAATGCCGCCGACGCCAAGAGCGGCGACGAGCGCGTTTGCGTTAATGCCAAAGCAGTTGTCGAGGATAAAACTGCCGCCGATCATCCAGATGACGGCGCGCGCAATGTTGATGAAGATGCTCGATGCCGGAAGCGGGTTATCGTCGCGGTTGAGCAGGTGACGCAGCGTCTTGGAAACGACTTTGGCGGCGACGGCGGTGCCTATCGCCAAGATGCCAGCCCAGATGATGTTGTGGACCCACCGCTGCTCAAAGAAATGAAGAATCGGCTCAAACAATTCCATGTAGGGAAAACCTCCTCAAGATCGTTCAACCATGATACCCACCAAAAAGCCCGTCCGATCACAACGGACGGGCTTTTGCGCTCGATATAAGGTTTGTACGGCGGGGCTGCAAGGCCCGGCGGCGTAGCTTAGCGGCGGCGCTTCCAGATAATGCCGACCATGATGACGATGACGCCGCCGATGAGGCATGCACCGACCACGGTCAGCGTACGGTCTCCCGTTGCGGCAAGCTTACCGGCCGTCTTCTTGGTGGTGATCTGCGTGGTCGTCGTGCCGGGTTTGGATGAGGGCTCAGGCGTTGGGGTCGGATGGGGTGCGGGGCTCTCGGCGGAGCCAAAGCTGATGGTGCCCGCGAGCGAGGCCATCTTGTTCTCCCAGTCGTCCTGCCCGATCAGTGCCCTCAGCGCTGCCTCGCACGTACTCCACTCGGCGCACTTCTTAGCTTTTGCAAAGGTGGGAAAGACGGTCGTGTTGGTAATGATGTAGTTATTGGTGGCGACGGCGTAGTTCTTGGCGGGGTCGAGCGCGCTGCCATCCTTGGTGAGTGTGGCGCTCACAATGCGCTTGCCTTCGGGCTGCGTCCAATCAATCGTCACGTTAATGCCGCCAAAGGAGAGAACGCTGCCAGAGTCATCGCGCCACTTGTACTTGTCTTGCGCCTCCTGCTCGGTATGGCCGGCTGCCACGTAGGCTTGCTGAAGCTCGTAGCTGTGATTGCAATCGTCGCTGATCTGCAGTGAGTGCTCAAGCGCTGCGAGGAAGTTTGCACCGGTCATGGTCCAGGTCTCCACGGTGTTGCCATAAGGCGAGATGGCGATGACGTTGCCGGCGGTCACATCGCCCGCCGCGATGCCGCCGCGGATGCCGCCCGCGTTTTCGATGGCGAGGTCTGCCCCCGTCAGGGCAAGATAAGAGCCGCAGATCACATGCCCGATGGTCTGGGCCTTGGTGGTGTCGCTCGCTTTGCTGGGACGCAAATCGGTGGTGCGCACCATCTCCCAGCCATGCGTACCCGCGGCGTCTTCGCCGTAGAAATAGTCAGTGGCGGATATGCCGATCACTTTGTTCGACTCGATTTTAAAGGCGTCGTCGAGTGGCTTGATTTTGTTATTGCGAACCTCATCGAGTTGACTCTGGTAGAAGGCGCCCTTGTCGGGGTCTGCCAAAAGGTCGTTGACGTTCTTGGCGGTGTAGAGCTTCTCGTCGCTGTCGTCTGCGGGGATCGTGACCGTGTCATCGTCGGTCGTCACGGTGCCATTCGTGTCGTACTTGTACGGAATGGAAAGCAGGCCGACCTCGGCAAAGGCGCTGCCCGCCTCGACGACGCGGACCGGCTTGCCGTCGGCCCCCGTCACGTTTTCGTCTAAGTTGATGTGCTCGTGGCCCGCGACCAGTGCATCGACCCCAACGAGCTTTGCAGCAAAGGCCTTGGCGTTGAGCGTGTGCGCGATGCAGACGATAACGTTGCAGCCCTCATCCTCGCGCAGTCGCTTGGCCTCGGCATTGATGGCGGCTGCCGCATCCGAGAACGACGTGTCCTGGACAAGGCCTTCGCGCAGTGAGAATCCCAGCGACTCATCCATGGCACCCACGACGCCGACCTTGATTTTGTAGTCGAATGTGGAGTGGTCTTCGCTGTCCTCCCAGGTACGGTCGAGCGTCTTGGTGATGCTCGAGCTCCATACGCCGCTCGTAGACTTCGCGTTTGCGCAGAGCATGGCGAAGGGCGTGCCGGTGGTGCTGTAGCCGGTCATGGTGCGGAGCTTGTCCGCGCCGTAGCTCCAGTCGTGGTTGCCCGGCGTGGTCGCGTCGTAGCCGTTCGCATAAAAGGTGTCCATGAGCTCGGCGATGCTTTTGCCCTCGCTCATAGTGGCGAAGGATTGCCCGTGGAAGGTATCGCCCGCATCGAGCAAAAGATCGGGGGCACTGCCTTGAGCGCTATAGAGAACTGCCAGCCCGTCAAAGCCGACAGTGCCGGTACCCTTGCTTGCGTTGTAGCTGTACTTGTAGCTGCCGTGGATATCATTGGTGTGCATGACGGCCACGGAGCCGTCAATAGCGGCGGGCAGGTTCCCCGCGAAAGCGAGGCTTGGGATGCCTGTGAGCGCGCCGGCAAACAACGCGGCAGCTAACGCAAGGCGGGGGAGTCTTTTCATGGCGGTCTCCTTACTCTTTAACAAAAACCGCCGCAAAGGTGTCTGTCCCTTTGCGGCGGTTTTGACGTCTGCGCAGATAAAACCTGCCAAAATAAACCTGTCCCTTTTTGGTAGGTTTAGCTCAGCAGCATGCGGTCGTTGGCGAGCTCGCCGCCCGAGACCTCCTCGAACTTCTGAAGCAAGTCGGCCACGGTGAGCGATTTCTTCTCATCGCCCGCCACGTCGTAGATTACGTGGCCCTCGTGCATCATGATCAGGCGATTGCCCAGACGGATAGCGTCGTTCATGTTATGCGTGACCATGAGCGTGGTCAGGTGGTTCTCGTCGACGATCTCCTCGGTCAGATTGAGCACCTTAGAGGCCGTCTTGGGGTCGAGTGCCGCGGTATGCTCGTCGAGCAGCAGCAGGCGCGGCTTGGTGAGCGTGGCCATGAGCAGGGTGAGTGCCTGGCGCTGGCCGCCCGAGAGCAGGCCGACCTTGGCGTTGAGGCGCGTGTCCAGACCAAGGTCCAGGCGTTTGAGCAGCTTGACGTACTCGTCCTTCTCGGCCTTGGTGACGCCCCACGAAAGGCCGCGACGCTGGCCGCGACGCTTGGCGAGTGCCAGGTTCTCGGCAATTTGCATGTCGGCTGCGGTGCCGCGCATGGGGTCCTGGAACACGCGGCCCAGGTACTTGGCACGCTGCGACTCGCTCAGACGCGAGATGTCGGTGCCGTCGAGCTCGATAACGCCCGAATCGAGCGGATACACGCCGGCGATCATGTTGAGCAGCGTGGACTTGCCGGCGCCGTTGCCGCCAATCACGGTTACAAAGTCGCCATCGTTGAGGGTAAGGTCGACGCCGGTAAGAGCGCGCTTTTCGGTGACGGTGCCCTTGTTAAAGGTCTTCTTGACGTGCGAGAGCTTAAGCATCTGCCTCATCCCCCTTCGTGTAGGAGCTGCGGAGCTTATAGCGCTCCCAAACCACGGGCACGCATAGGGCCACGGCGACAATCACGGCGGAGAGCAGCTTCATGTCGTTGGCGTCCATGCCCAGCTGCAGCACGATGGCGCGGATGAGGAAGTACACCACGGAGCCAAAGACGGCGGAGGCAAGACGGACGCTAAACTGCGTGAGACCGCCGGGCAGCAGGCGGCCGAGCACCTCGCCGATAACAATGGCGGCGAGACCGATAACGATGGCGCCGGTGCCCATGCCAATGTCGGCGTACTTCTGGCTCTGGCAGATGAGCGCGCCCGAAAGGCCAATGAGGGCGTTGGAGAGCACGAGGGCGATCATCTTAGTGGAGTTGGTGTTGACGCCCAGGGCACGGATCATGTACTCGTTGTTGCCGGTGGCGCGCAGCGCCGAGCCGATCTCGGTGCCAAAGAACCAATACAGGATGGCAACGATAGCCACGGCGAGCAAGATGCCCAGGATGATGGCAACGGTGGACTGCGGCAGGCCCGTCATATTGCTGACGGCCGAGAACACGGTGCCCTTGGCAAGGATGGGCGTGTTGGATTTGCCCATGATGCGCAGGTTGATGGACCACAGGCTGATCTGGGTGAGGATTCCGGCGAGGATCGCGGGAATCTCAAAGACGGTGGTCAGAATGCCCGTGACCGCGCCCGCAATGGCGCCGGCGCACATGCCGGCCAAAACGGCGAGCAACGGGTCGGCATTGTTGTTGACGATGAGCACGGCGCAGACGCAGCCGCCGAGGGCAAAGCTGCCGTCGCAGGTCATATCGGGGATGTCGAGCAGGCGGAACGTGATAAACACGCCAAGCACCATAATGCCCCAGAGGACACCCTGCGAAACGGCGCCCTGCAATGCAATGAGCATGCTTCATACCTCCTAGGATAGGGTGGACACGTGATTTTCCATAATAGCGGTACCAATGCATAAAAGAGCAGCGGACGGACATTTTGTTTTACCAAAAACAAGCAGGGCGAACGCCGGTCTTTAGCGTTCGCCCCAATGACTCAGATATTGAATAACACAGCTATGGCGCAAGCGCGTGCCTAGCTGCGTTACCGCGCATGGCGCTACTCGTCTAGAGCGGAAAGGTCGATGCCCAGGGCCTCGGCCATCTCGTCGTTCTTGACGACGACCAGATCCTTGCTCGAGAGGTGCTTGATCGGCATATCCTCGGGCTTGGCCTCGCCCTTCAGAATCTTAACGGCCATCTCGCCCGCGGCGTAGCCCAGGTCCTCATAGTTGATGGAAAGGGTGAACAGGCCGCCGGCCATGCACATGCCCTCCTCGCCGGTCACAAAGGGAAGCTTGTTCTCCTTGCAGATCTGACCGACCTGCGAAGCGCCCGCGGCGATAGTGTTGTCAGTGGGAGAGTAGAGCGCGTCGACCTTGCCCACGGCAGACTCGACGACGGACTGGATCTCGTTGGAGCTCGAGACGGTGAAATCGGTGTACTCCAGGCCCAGCTTGTCGAGTTCCTTCTTGGCGGCCTTGATCTGGACGTCGGAGTTGGACTCGGCGGTGCAGTAGAGCAGTCCGACCTTTTTAACGTCGGGCAGGACCTTCTGCATCATCTCGAGCTGCTCGGCGACCGGGGTGAGGTCGGAGGCGCCGGTGACGTTGGTGCCGGGCTTGTCGTTGTCCTGGACCAGGCCGGAGGCGGCGTAGTCGGTGATGGCGCAGCCCACGATGGGGATATCGGCCGTGGCGCCGGCGGCAGCCTGTGCGGCAGGCGTGGCGATGGCGTAGATCAAGTTGACGTTGTCGCCCACAAACTTGTCGGCGATGGACTTACACGTGGACTGGTCGTTCTGGGCGTTCTTCTGGTCGATCTTGACCTTGAGTCCGCTCTTCTTGATGGCCTTGACAAAGCCGTCGTTGGCGGCGTCGAGCGCGGAGTGCTCAGTGAGCTGCAGAACGCCGATGGTGTAGTCGGAACCGGCGGCTGCAGAGCCGGAACCAGAGTTGCCGCCGCATCCGGCGAGCGGGGCCAGTGCGAGCAGGCCGGCGGAGACCAGAAGGCTCCTGCGGCTGATGGTGATGTCGTTCATGTCATTACCCCCAGTATAGAAATTGCTGGAAACACTGCACTCAAACAAAGTGCAAGTGGGTCTATAGTAGCGCCGATGCCCATTTTTTCAACAACCTGTCGGGTTTTTTAATACTGAACCGGATGGACGGCGGGGGATTCGGCGGGCAACGGCAAGACTTAGGCGGCGGGCGCGGGCCGCTCCCCCTCGTCCAGCGCGGCAAAGAGCTTCTTGCCGTCGAGCAGGCGCGTACTAACGTTTCTCATGCGGCTGACCTCGACGGTGCGTAGGGTGTCGTCGGAGCCGTGCCCGTCGACGACCGTTCCCAGCAGATACGAGACGCCGTCTCGCTGTTTGATGGCAAAAGGCCGAACGGTCATCCTCGTCACTTCGATCTTGTCGTGTGTCGTGACGCTTGAAATGTCAAAGCTCACCGTGGTTCCGTGGTCGATGGCCCGCTCGATGAGCTCGCAGGTATCGATGTGTTTGGCGGGCGGTCGCGTGGTCTTGGCGGGTTTGCCTTCTGAGCTTGGTGCCGGCTCGGACGTATCGAGATAGCCGCGAACGTCGGCGCTTGCCATGGCGACCAGATGGCGCGCTATGCTTTTCCTGGTCTCGATGGGTGTGGAGCGGTTGCGCATGACCATGCCATGGAGTCGAATGATTTCCTCGTCGGAGAGCGGTCGGGTGAGAAGTCGGTAACCCGCGCCGCGCTTGTACTCAATCTCGTATCCGGCATGTCGCAGGGCGGAAATCGCGGTATGGATACTGCGCCGCGCTGCCGAGATGGGCATGCGAGCGGGGTCGTCGGGATGGGCGAGACGCTCGATCAGCTCATCGGGAGGAAGCGCTTTGTCCTCACCGGTATGCTCGCTTAAGAGTTGCAGGATGCGCACAGCGCGATAGGCTGCCATGGAAGCAGCACCCCTGGTCGTGGCTTCGTAGTTCTCAACAGCGGGTTTGGCCATTGCGTTCACGTCCTTTCCGTTTTTGGGTGATGACGCTACGGAGCCTAGGACACGGGGTTTGCTTAGGGGCACAGGGCACTCTGGGTGGTCGGTAGTCGTCGGCAAGCGGCGGGTCGAGTTTTTAACAGCCCTGATCAGCTGACCAAAAGCTTGACAAAAGCTTGACGGATGCTGTTGAAAAAAGCGCCCCTCGGCTTGCCGAGAGGCGCTGGTGCGACACGCTGTAACGCGCGGGACGGAGTTGTGGCGATTAGAAATCGGCGTTGCCCACGGTGCGGGGGTGCGGAAGGACGTCGCGGATGTTGCCCACACCCGTCAGGTACATTACCAAGCGCTCGAAGCCCAGGCCATAGCCGGCGTGTTTGCAGGAGCCATAGCGGCGCAGGTCAAGATAGTACTTGTACTGCTCGGGGGCCATGCCAAGGTCCTTGATGCGGGCCTCGAGAAGATCCAGGCGCTCCTCGCGCTGGGAGCCGCCGATAATCTCGCCGATACCGGGAACCAGGCAGTCGGCGGCGGCGACGGTCTTGCCGTCATCGTTCATGCGCATGTAGAAGGCCTTGATCTCGACCGGATAGTCGGTCACGAAGGTCGGGCGCTTAAAGTGCTCCTCGGTCAGGAAGCGCTCGTGCTCGGTCTGCAGGTCAATGCCCCAGCTGACAGGATAGTCAAACTTGTGACCGGCGGCGACGGCCTGCTCCAGGATCTCGACGGCCTCGGTGTAGGTGACGCGGGCAAAGTCGGAGTTTGCAACGTGGTTCAGGCGCTCGATCAGGCCCTTGTCCACAAACTTGTTGAGCATGTTGAGCTCGTCGGGGCAAGTGGCCATAACGTCCTTAAGAACGTACTTGAGCATGGCCTCGGCGTTATCCATGTAGTCGTTCAGGTCGGCAAAGGCCATCTCGGGCTCAATCATCCAAAACTCGGCGGCGTGGCGCGTGGTGTTGGAGTTTTCGGCGCGGAAGGTGGGGCCAAAGGTGTACACGTCGCCAAAGGCCATGGCAAAGTTCTCGGCATTGAGCTGGCCGGACACGGTAAGGCTTGCGTGCTTGCCAAAGAAGTCCTGGCTCCAGTCGACCTCTCCGGACTCGGTGAGAGGCGGATTTTTGGGGTCGAGCGTGGTCACGCGGAACATCTCGCCGGCGCCCTCGCAGTCACTCGTGGTGATGATGGGGGTGTTGACGTAGACAAAGCCCTGCTCTTGGAAGAAGCGGTGGATGGCGGCAGCCGCGACAGAGCGGATGCGGAACACGGCGCGGAACAGGTTGGTGCGCGGGCGCAGGTGCTGCTGGGTACGCAGGAACTCGACGGTTGCGCGCTTCTTCTGCAGCGGGTAGTCCGGGGCGCTCGTGCCCTCTACCTCGATGGAGGTGGCAGAAAGCTCGAAAGGCTGGGGCGCATCGGGGGTCAGCTTGACGGTGCCGGTGCAAATGAGTGCAGCCGAGACGTTTTGGTGGGCGATCTCGTCGTAGTTGCCGAGCGCCTCGCGGTTCATGACGACCTGCAGGTCGCGGAAGCAGCTGCCGTCGTTGAGCGTGACGAAGCCAAAGTTCTTCATGTCGCGGACGGACTTGACCCAGCCGGCGACGGTGACGGTCTGGCCGCCGAGCGACTCGGAATCGGCATAGAGCTGCGCGATTTTGGTGCGGTTCACGTATCCTCCCATAACGGTTGAATGATAGTTATCCATACAGTTCGATATTCTAGCAACTCGGCTCATTTGGGCTATACAGATAAGGCATTGACGGGACGGTTTTCAAACGAAAAGCGCCCGCGGCCAGATGGTCGTGGGCGCTTACGTGTTGCCTATTGGCTGTACGGCGCAGGACTCGTTACTTGGTCTTAGCCACCAGCAGCGGGTCGCCCAGCTTGACGAGCGGGTTGCCGCCGATAAGCGTTCCAGACTCGCCGACATGGTCGATGCTCTTAAGACGATCGAGCTCGGAGATGATGACGGTCACGATGTCCTCGTGGCCAGCGGCCTTAATGGCATCGCGGTCGAAACTGATGAGCGGCTGGCCTGCCTTGACCACATCGCCCATCTCGACAAAGCGGGCAAAACCCTTGCCGTTCATTTGTACGGTGCCCAGGCCGACATGGATGAACACGCGAAGGCCGTCCTCGGTGATCATGCCAATAGAGTGGTTGGTGACGGTGGTGGCGCCGATGCGGCCGTTAGCGGGCGCATAGATGGTGCCGGTGATGGGCTCGATGCCGTAGCCCTGGCCGAGCATACCCGAGGCGATGGTCTCGTCGGGAATCTCGTTTAGATTGACGAGCACACCGTTAACGGGAGCGTAGATGACGCCTTCGCGGGTGGCGAAGCTTGCTGCGGGCGGTACGGACGCCTCGCCCGACGAGTTGAACGTGGACTTGAGCGAATCGAGCAGACCCATAGATGCCTCCAACGTATCAAGTGCGCATGTGGCGCACGCGTAGTTTTGCCGGAAACGTTTCGTGTGTGTTACCGGCTCGGTCAGCGTCTCTATTTTACGCTGCTCAACGACGTCCCTGAGCTGGGATTATGTGATATATCAGTTGAAGGGAACTTATTGCGGATACGTTTCGATGCCGTGCGTCCAAGTGGGGTACGCTTGAAGGCGATACATAACGTGCGCACGAATCGCGCGAAGGGAGCATATATGATCGTCGAGAGCCATGCGCTGTGGGGCGAGGAGCCGACCGAGGAATATCCGGCGACGTTTACCTATATGGGGGCCGAACCGCTGCCCGGCAAGCCCAATGGTCGTCGCCCGGCAGTGATCATCTGCGGCGGAGGCGCGTTTACGCACATCGCTCCGCACGAGCAGGACCCGGTGGCGTTTGCATTTTTGGATCACGGGTACCAGGCCTTTGTTCTCAACTATGTCACGAGTGGCACGGGTGACGTGAGCTTTCCGCACCCCCAGGCAGATCTTGCCAAGATGGTCGCCACGGTTCGTGCGAATGCCGACGAGTGGCATGTCGATCCCAAGCGCGTGTGCGTTGTGGGCTTTTCGGCGGGCGGCATGATTTGCGCCTCGCTGGCAACGCAGTGGAAGACCGGCCCCTTCGCGGCACTTGTCGGGGCGCGTCCGGACGACATTCGTCCCGATGCCGTGGTGCTGGGCTATCCATTGCTCGACTTTGCCTATGTCCGCGACATGCAGACGCGCGATCCGCGCATCGACTTGCGCGTGCCCAAGACAGGTGGCAAGACGGGGCGCGATTTGCTCAACGATTACCTGTCGATGGTGACCGGCGGCGAGGCCACCGAAGAGCACCTGGCCGATATCTGCCCTACCACGCATGTTTCGCGCCAGATGCCCCCGACTTTTGTGTGGGGCGTGTCCGATGACAAAACGGCGCCGATCGCGCAGGTCTATCCGTTTGCTCAACGCATGGCCGAGGAGGGCGTCGCTTGCGAGATGCACGTCTTTGACCAAGGCGGTCACGGCCTTTCGCTCGGCAATGCCAATACCGCGGTCGACAACGAGGACAAGCAGGTGGCAGTCCGCCCTTGGATTCGCCTAGCCTTCCGCTTCCTGGAGCGCCATCTGTAAGAGAGTAAGAGGGCCAGCCCCATCCCGTCCCTCATAACTTGCGGTGAAATAGTTCCTGTTTTTGCTGGTTAAAGCCCCAAACAGGAACTATTCCACCGTAACTTCGTTTTGATGCCCGGACCGGAAACCGCGTCCCAGTTTTGTCCCTCAAGGTGGGATACAGTTTCCCGCAGAGGGTCGATCGGGAAAATGCGTCCCGGTCTGAGCGACGATTCCGGGATGCATTTTCCGCGGCGGGTCCGTTTGGGAAACTACATCCCGTTTCGGGCGTGAATTCCGGGATGCGATTTCCCCAAGGGGCCCCATTGGGAAGCTGCATCCCAGAATTCGCCCGGATAGTGGGACACGGTTTCCGGAAGGGTGTCGTTTGAGAAGCTGCGGCCCGGAGTCCCGCCGTTTGGTTGCTCCGCATCCTACTTATTGGCGCAAAGTAACCTGCTCCCATTGCACCAATGATCCCTTGGTGACGGAGGGAAATGAATCATTTTGAGCGGCGGTGCCAAGAATTGGTCCGCTACCGCCCGCTGCTTTCCTACCAAACGGTGAACTGGGCGTTCTCCGTGTTCCAATGGACATCGCGTACGTAATCGCGCACGCCTGCCGCGTCCCGCGCTTCGAACAGCTCAAGAATATGGGCATGTTCGGCATTGGCTTTATCGAGCAGCTTGCACGCCGTCTCTTGATCGACAGTCTCGTAATCGCGTTTGATAAAGCAGCGCTCGAGCTGCGAAATCATATCGCGTAGACGATCGTTGCCGCAGCGGTTGAAGTACGTCAGATGAAAGTCTCGCTGAATGTCGTCGTACTTTCGGATAAGACCGCCTTGGATCGCAAGGTCCATGGACCCAACCAAAAACTTCAGCTGCATGATGTCCTCTTTTGTCAGGAGGGGACAGGCGAGGTATGCCGCCTGCCCATCGAGCGGCCCCATAATCTCAAAGACTTCAACGGCGTTTTGTTGATCGAACCCACGGACACGGAATCCGCGACGGGGGAGATTGTCCAGGTAGCCATCGCTTGCCAGCTGAATGAGCGCCTCGCGAACCGGCGTGCGCGACACGCCCATGGCATCGCAGATCGCTTGCTCGCTCACGCGGTCGCCAGCCGAAAGCTCACCGGCATCTATGCGGCTCGAAATATAGTCGTATACATGATCCTTCAAGGGTCTTCTGAGTGTTTCCATGAGCTTGTGTTCCTCAACTGTATATTTTCAAAATTAAATACGTTTCGATTGAATAGCTCTGTTGAATTATAGAACGACCAGTTAAATTTCGCTACTTTGCGCCGATAGGTGAGAATACGCTTACCGATGAATACCTACCGTTCAGGATTGTATACAATATACAAAATAGGAAAACCGCCCTAAGATAAAGCCATCGAAAGGAAGGCGGGCGCAAAGAAGTCCCGCTCTCTGCTAAGAGATCCAAGGAGGATCACCATGACCAAGTTCAGCCACGTCATCATCCGTCGTCCCGGCAAGTCCCTGAGCAATGGCATCACGAGCGCCCCCGAGCTTGGCCAGCCCATCTACGAGCGCGCCATCGAGGAGCATTACGATTACGAGCATGCGCTCGAGCAGTGCGGCGTTGACGTGTCGGTGCTGCCGGCGCTCGAGCAGTATCCCGACAGCTGCTTTGTCGAGGATCCGGCCGTCATCACTCGCTGCGGCGCCATCATTACCAACCCCGGTGCCGACAGCCGCAACGGCGAGAAGGACGAGATCGAACCGGCTGTCCGTCGCTTCTTTGACGACGAGCATGTCAAGCACATCGTTTCTCCGGGTACGCTCGACGGCGGCGACGTCATGATGGTCGGCGACCATTTCTACGTCGGTCGCTCCGCTCGCACCAACGAAGAGGGCATCCGACAGTTCTGTGAGATTCTCGAGGGCTGGGGCCTCGAGGGTTCCGAGGTTCCGCTGGAGGAGGTCCTACACCTCAAGACGGGCGTCAACTACATCGAGGACAACAACATGCTCGTTTCCGGTGAGTTTATCGATAAACCCGACTTTGCCCAGTACAACAAGATCGTCGTGCCCGAGGACGAGGCTTACGGCGCCAACTGCATCTGGGTCAACGGTACGGTCATCGTTGCCGAGGGCTATCCGACCGTGCTCAAGGCCGTGCAGGATCTGGGCTACAAGACGCTCGTCGTCGATACCTCCGAGTATCGCAAGGTCGACGGCGGCCTTTCTTGCCTATCGCTGCGCTTCTAACGCGATAGCTGTAACAGTCTGATGATCGCTTGACCGATGGCCCGGCACCCGATTCGGGACGTCCGGGCCATCTTTCGTTCGATCACATGATGAAGGGGGTGCACATACAATGGCCTCTAAAGCTCAAAACGACGAGATTATCGACCCTAATGGCCTCGATCTCTTTCGTCTGACCATGATGGTCATTACCGCCAGTATTTGTGGCGGTATCTTTTCGCTTGCCGGCGATATGGCAGCAGGCGGGGCAAATACCGGTGCGGTTATCGTCTCGTGGGGAATTTGCTTTATCGGCGTCTTTGCGCTGATGATGGTGTTCAACGGTTTGTCTCAGGCTCGTCCCGACCTGACCGGCGGCATCTATGCATACGCTGCGGCCGGTTTTGGCGATTACATTGGATTCAACTCCGCCTGGGGTTACTGGATCAGCGCATGTCTTTCCAACGTGAGCTTTGCGCTCTTGCTGTTTAGCGCGCTGGGCTATTTCTTCCCTGCGTTTGGCGCGGGTAACAACCTGCTTTCCATCGTCTGCGCCAGCGTGTTTTTGTGGTTCCTTACCGTCCTTGTGCTTCGTGGCGTTAAGGAGGCTGCGGGCATTAACACTATCGTCACGTTGGCGAAGCTGGTGCCGCTGGGGCTCTTTGTGCTGAGCATCGTGCTCCTGGGTAAGTTCAACGTCGATATCTTTATGGACAACTTCTGGGGAGAGCCGGCTGGTCCTGGCTTTGGCGAGCAGGTTGTCTCGACCATGATCGCCCTTGTCTGGGTCTTCACGGGCATCGAGGGCGCTGTCGTTATCTCGGGCCGTGCAAAGTACGTGCGTGACGTCGGCCGCTCGACGGCGCTCGGATTTGCGGCTGTATTTACGCTGTATCTGATCATCTCGATGCTGTCACTCGGCATTATGCCGCGCGAGGAGATGGCGCAGCTCGCAACGCCCTCCATGGCGGGAATTCTCGAGTGTGCAATCGGTCCGGTTGGCGCTGCCATCGTAAACCTTGGCGTTATCCTTTCGCTGGTCGGCGCGCTGCTGGGCTATGTCATCATTGCGTCCGAGACGCCGTTCGAGGCGGCGCGCCAGGGATCCTTCCCTCTGGCGTTTGCCAAGACGAACAAGCACGACGCCCCGGTGGTAACGGTTCTTGTGAGCTCCGGCATCACGCAGCTCTTCTTGATCGTGTCGTATGTGGCGGCGAGCACCTACCAGTTCTTCTATAGCTGCGCAGTCAACACGATTCTGGTTCCGTATGTCTGCTCGGCTGCCTATTACATGGTGATTGGCTGGAAGAACGAGCATCTGGACGGGCCGCATGCGCCCAGCGTCGGCAAAGCCCGCTTCTTCGGTACGCTCGGCTTCATCTACACATTGTTCCTGGTGTGGTCGACGGGTCTTCAGGGCGTTATGATCACGACGATTCTTTTTGCTCCGGCCATTCCCGTCTATATGCTGGGTGAGCGAGGCCGCGGTAAGCCGGTGCTTCCGCATCTGCACGACAAGCTGATCGCAGCGGTGGTCATTGTCGTGGCAATTATTTCGCTGTATCTGCACTTTGCCGGCATTGCGCCGATTGTCTAGGACTGCGGCAAGCTTCATCGCTTGGTAAGCCGACTGAGGCATCGCGTGCCGGTGCCGTTCGGTAATCCATAACTGACGTGGGCCTCTGTAACGCACCTTTGTGAGCGCCCACTAAACCCGCGCAGGTGACTACGGTTGCCTGCGCGGGTTTTTGCAGTTGCGGTGAAATGCTACCGGCAGCTGGGGACGTTCCTATTGCCGGCACTCTGGGACACTCCTTGGATGTTCCGCATACAACGGAGGAAAGCGGATGATTTTGACGAGGGGCGGGCGGCTGTTTCGGTCCTCGGGGAAACCACGTCCCGTTTCGGGCACAGATTCCGGGTCGCAGTTTCCCCGAGGGGCTCGATCGGGAAAATACGTCCCAGTACGAGCGCCTATTCCGGGACGCAGTTTCCGCTAGAGACCTCAGTCGGAAAGCCCATCCCGTTTTAGCGTTTCGGAGTGGGATGCAGTTTCCCCAGGAGCCCCCATCGGGAAACTGCATCCCGGAATTCGCCTGAATAGTGGGGCGCGGTTTCCGAAAGGGTGCCGTCTGGGAAACCGTGTCCCGGAATCCCCTCCCGCGCCTGGTTGTTCCGCATCGCATCTATTGGGCAAAGCGATCTGTCCCCATTGCAACAAGGTTGATTTCCGATCTCAGCCGAACACATTGAGCTGACGGCACGCTCCCGCAGTTAACCGAACGCCCCCGCGGCCCCTCTCGGGCCCCGGGGGCGCCATTTTCCCAGTTGA
>NZ_JBQHST010000012.1:0-59506 GCF_052066095.1 Collinsella sp. HCP28S3_B9 | reverse complement strand
GCGCGGCTGCGCCTATGGCACTTCAACATCATTGTCGCAGCCCCGACCC
The DNA here is from genome assembly GCF_052066095.1 of Collinsella sp. HCP28S3_B9. NCBI lineage: Bacteria > Bacillati > Actinomycetota > Coriobacteriia > Coriobacteriales > Coriobacteriaceae > Collinsella > Collinsella sp. HCP28S3_B9. The sequence goes on along the minus strand of NZ_JBQHST010000012.1, from coordinate 59,457 downwards.
GCGGTCACGAGCGGGGGCTCCTATCTTTTTAGTGCCCTCGGATTGGGTCATAGTGTCTGTCGAGCCCCGCCGCGCGCAGGGCCTCCTTCGCAATCTGCCGTATGCTGCGCGTGGACAGCGGCTTCCCATATGTTTTGTTGGAGAGGCTGGCGAACAGCGGCGAGTCCCCCCGACGACCTCGCGCTCCTCGCACCTGCGCGCTGCCAGGTAGTCGTAAATGGGTCCTAGAGTCGCATCGGTCAGCACCACGAGCGCGTCCTTCTCGACCCTGCCCTTGCCCTGGACGAGCAGAATCGTCTGATCGCCCCTGTTGCGCAAATCACCCAGACGGCCTCGTGTGACCTCCACCGAGCGTAAGCCGACTCTGATGAGCAGGTTCACCAGCGCGAAGTCGCGCTTGGCCTGCAGCGTGTCGCCCTTCAGCACCTGGAGCACGCGCTTGGCCTGCGCCGGCGTCAGCGCGTCCTTGCGGTGGATGTTGCCCACTAGCTTGACCGTCTTTATGTCCGCGGCCACGTTCGGGTAGGCTCTCACGGACTCGAGCCATTTGAACATGCTCTTGACCGCGGTGAGGTAGGTGCTCGCCGTCGAGGGCCGCACCCTCGCCAGCATGTCCTGCTTGTAGGCGAGGATGTGCGACCTGTCGAGGTCTGTGATCCCTCGCTCCTCCTTCCACGCGAAGAAGCCCCTCAGGGTCCTGCGGTAGGTCTCCTTCGTGGTCTCGGCCAGCTCGGCCTCGACTAAAAAGCGCTCGAGCAGCATCTCGACGTCTGCGCTCAGGGCCACGGGACTCGAGGGCTGCTGCGTCGCTGTTATGAGTTGGTTCTGTGTTTCGTTTCCGTTCCCGGGTATGTTCCGCACATCGTGCACCACCTTCTTAATTATCTTCAATAAAGATAACACGGGAGGAGGCTGCAGTGCCAACCGCCGCCTTCGGCCATGCTCTGGCGGGTTGCGGGAAGGGCAGGCGTTTCTGTGTGATGCTTTCCAGCATCAGGCGCCAGCTAGAGGGAGCAGTGCCACGCAGTCTCTCCGCTCTCAGCACCAATCAGCACTTGGGTGAAGCGACGAGCCAAGGGAAATCACCATGCTATAATCCTAGATATCAATCATCCAGCGGGGCCTTTGGCAAGCGCCGCTTCGAGTTAGGTCAGGTTAGATGAAGAACTAGCGATGCCCGTTTCGGGTACCCCATACGACCATTCTGTACATCCGGTCGCGCTTCAGGGTGCCGCATCGCTTCAGTGTCTTCTCGTTCCGAATCCATACATTGCGTGCCTGACCCTGCGCGACCTCCTCTCAAAGGAGCTCGCCATGCAACTGAATCTCACTCACATCAGCTATACCTACCCCGGTACGGCATCGCCTGCCATCGAAGACGTCAGCGCCACGTTCCCATCGGGATGGACGGGCATCATCGGCGACAACGGATGCGGGAAGAGCACGCTCGCCCGTATCGCCGCCCGCGCTATTACACCCGATTCCGGGACAGTGAGCCCGAGTCTGTTCGCGTCGTATTGCCAGCAAGACTCGACGCAGGAACCGGACGATCTCTTCGATCTCGCATCGGATTGGGGCAAGGAGGCGCAACGGGCAAGGGCGCTGCTCCGCATCGAAGACGACTGGTTCTGGCGCTACGACACGCTCTCGGGCGGTCAGCAGAAGCGGATCCAGATCGCATGCGCCCTCTATGCACAACCGGATGTCCTCATCATGGACGAGCCGACCAACGACCTCGATGCCGCCACGCGCGACATCGTGAAGGAGGCGCTGGCCTCCTTCAGCGGCATCGGCATCCTCATCTCGCACGATAGAGACCTGCTCGACGGCCTTGTGGGCCAGAGCCTCATGTGCGAGGGCGCGCGTTGGACCATGCGCCCCGGCGGGTACTCGAAGGCAAGCGACCAAGCGGCGAGCGAACGCGCCTCTGCGATGAGGGATCGCGAGCAAGCCTCTCGTGAAGCGAAGCGCCTGAAGGCAGAAGCCCAGCGCAGGAGCGAAGAGGCGGCGCGTCAGAAGGGCAAGCGAAGCAAGCGCGGTTTGAGCAAAAAAGACAGCGACGCTCGCGAGAAGATCGGACGCGCCATAGTCTCTGGCAAGGACGGCGTTGCAGGGAGGCTCTCGTCCAAAATGAGCGGACGGCTCGCAAAGGCCGAGGCAGAGCTTTCCAAGAAAACCGTCTCGAAAAGATACGACCATCGTATCGGCGAGTTCGGCGTCACTGCACGCTCAAGTTGCGTGGCGCACTTGGAGGCATCGCGACTGTCTGCTGGCGAGTTCTCGATAGATGTGCCGGAGCTCTGGATCTCACCAACGGATCACGTGGTGCTGACCGGTGCGAACGGAACGGGAAAGAGCCTGGTGGTACGAAGCATCATCGAATCTGTTCCTGATAATGTCAAAGTTGCGTACGTTCCCCAGGACGTCGGGCCAGAGGAACGCGAGCGAGCCCTGAGGCATCTCCGAGACCAGGACCAGGAGACGAAAGGTCGCATCCTCTCCATCGTGGCGCGGTTGAACTCCGACCCTGACAGACTGCTCGATGGCGACGATTTGAGTCCTGGCGAACTCCGCAAACTCATGCTTGCTGAACAGCTTGTTACGAATCCCAACCTCCTCGTACTCGACGAGCCGACGAATCATCTTGATGTGGGTTCTATTGAGGCGCTGCAGGAGATGCTGAGCGGTTTCTCTGGCGCGTTACTGTTGGTTACGCATGATAGACAGCTGTCGGAGGCAGTCACGCAGATTGGCTGGGAAACTATTCAAGGTGAGAGCCTGATGAGATTGCTGGTCGTCTAAACAATGGGTTTTATAAAAGAGCCTTGTCGGGTGGATTTGCAGCTTCAGTTTGCAATTATTGTTTAACTCCGCGTGGGTAGTCGCAAGCGGCTTGCTCGTGACGACAGCGACTATTGCCAAAGGGTGGACGCAAGCGGTTTGCTCGTGATGACAGCGACTATTGTTATCCTGTGGTTGCAAGTGGCTTAAAGGTGATGACAGAGTCGTGGAGTTCGACACCAAGATGAAAGTCCCATCAAAGTCACCGTCAAATATCTAGCACGGACAAACAAATAAGGACTCATAGAAACCCTTGGTCGGTGTGCTAACATGATTACAGTGAGTAAGTAAGTCTTCAATAACACTAAGCCATTACATAATAAAACTACGATCCCTTTGACATTTGTGATGCGGCCCCTATGCTCGATATTGTCGGAGGCTCCCGTTGCTATTGCGAACATCTCAAGGAAGCTGCCGGGCGCATCTGGTCGGTGGAGGTTCTTCCACGCCGTCGGATCCCCGATGAGGAGGCCCTTTCCGTTGCGCGCGAAGTCCTGCCGAGCATAGATCCTAAGCTGCTTAAGGCCCTGCCACGCCCCGAACGCGATGCCTGCCTGCTGAGGCTCAGGCAGGCACATCTCACGGTCAAGCAAATTGCCCGTATCACCGGTATCGGCGCTACAAGTGTGACCAAGGCCACTGCGGGCTGGAAGGAAGCTGCGTGAGGCAGGGGCCGGAGCTAGTCGGGGCGCCGCAGACACGCATCATGTCTGTCCCCAATGAGTGAAAACACCCATGTAAGTCTGTCCCCAATGAGTGCAAAAAGGCGCCCTCCACAAGAGAGGACGCCTTTGGTAAGTTCTATGTGAACGCGAGGTCTTTGACCCGGAGAGTCCGAGGTACTTGTTGGTAAGACCTTATTTAGGAGCGCGCAACCTTGCCAGACTTAAGGCAGGTGGAGCAAACGTTCATCTTGCGACGGTGACCATCGACGACGACGTAGACGCGCTGGATGTTGGGGCGGAACTTACGGTTGGTGACGCGGTGAGAGTGGCTGATGGAGCGACCGGCAACGGGGTGCTTACCGCAAACTTCGCAAACTTTGGACATAACTGACCCTCCTTGGGCGACAAACGAACATGTCGCGTTAACAAACAAGCCTGAACTATAGCACAGAAGCAGCTCCCTGTGCGTAATCTACACAGAGATATTTCTCTTATGGCGATAGTGCCCACGCTACGGCCCTGGACGTAGATCCGATTTGCGTGTAGCAGAGGGGATTATGCCAGCTCGCATCGACGTTTTCAAGCTTGTCCCGCAAATATATATAGGTTTATGGAGCGTTGAGTCCGTTTGCGGATTGCTCCGTATTAATGCTCGCAATTAAGCTCGGGGTTGGCTACACTATCCCTTGACCATTAAAGGGGTACGAGATACCCACATGGATTTATATTGCTGCCATAGAGCAGTCCTTCCTGTGGGTGTCTGGTCCGCTTTGAGCGGTCGGGCATCTATTTTTTTGACTGTATCAGCAGTCAAGACATGTGAGGAAGGAGATCGATGGGCACGACTTCCCCCAAGGCGGTCATCATGGACGAGACCGCCGTCAACCGAGCGATGACCCGCATCGCGCACGAGATTCTCGAGCGCAACGAGGGCTGTGAAGACCTCGCTCTGGTCGGCATCGTCACGCGCGGCGACCTTCTGGCAAAGAAGCTCGCCGAGGCGATCAAGGAGATCGAGGGTGTTGACGTTCCGCTCGGCAGCCTGGACATCAGCTTCTATCGCGATGACTATGCGACTAACTTCGCTCCCGCGATCCACGCTACCAACATTCCCTTCAGCGTCGACGGCAAGCGCGTCGTTTTGGTGGACGACATCCTGTACACGGGTCGCACCATCCGCGCCGCTCTGGACGCCGTTATGGACCTGGGCCGTCCGAGCCGCATCGAGCTGGCAGTTCTCGTTGACCGCGGTCACCGCGAGCTCCCTATCTCGCCGGACTTTGTCGGCAAGAACGTTCCCTCGTCGCACGAGGAGAACGTGCACCTATATATGAAGGAAGTCGACGGCCGCACCGCTGTCGAGATCAACGACGTCGCGCCGGGTTCCCACGTGGGCTCCGCGCCGCTGGGAGGTGAGTAGTACCGTGGCGTTCAATCATAAGCACCTGATCGACATTACCGAGTACTCCGAAGAGGACATCAAGCTCATCCTCGAGACCGCCAAGGCGTTCTCCGAGGTCAACGAGCGTGCCATCAAGAAGGTCCCCACGCTCAAGGGCAAGACCATCGTCAATATGTTCAACGAGCCCTCGACGCGTACCCGCAGCTCCTTCGAGCTTGCCGAGAAGCGTCTTTCGGCCGACAGCCTCAACTTTGGCGGCTCCTCGACCTCCACGGTCAAGGGCGAGAGCCTCGTCGATACCGTCGAGACGCTCAACGCCTACAAGATCGACTGCATCGTCGTGCGCGACAAACATGCCGGTGCTCCCTACATTGTCACGCAGAATTCGCCCGCGAGTGTTATCTGCGCCGGTGACGGTAAGCACAACCACCCCACGCAGGCTCTGCTCGACCTGTACACCATCTGGGAGCACAAGGGTGACTTCCACGGTCTGAAAGTCGCCGTCGTCGGCGACATCGCCCACTCCCGTGTTTGTGGCTCGCTGATCCCCGCGTTGAAGATCATGGGCTGCGAGACCTACGCCGTCGCCCCCGGCACGCTGCTGCCGCCGGCGCCCGAGGTTCTGGGCTGCGACCACGTGACGAGCGACCTCGATTCCGTCCTGCCCGAGCTGGACGTCGTCTACATGCTGCGCGTACAGCAGGAGCGCCTCGAGGGTGCCCCGTTCCCGACCATTCGCGAGTACCACAAGCTCTTCGGCCTGACCAAGGACCGTGAGAAGCTCATGAAGCCCGACGCGATCATTTGCCATCCGGGCCCCATCAACCGCGGCGTCGAGTTCGACTCCTATATGGCCGACCACCCGCAACGCTCCGTCATCCTGGAGCAGGTCTACGCCGGTATCTGCGTGCGTATGGCTATCCTGTATCTGCTGCTTGGAGGTGCCGATAATGGCCTTGCTTCTTAAGAATGCCCACGTCGTCGATCCGTCCGTCGAGCTTGACGGTGTCGTTGACGTCCTGATCGACGGCGACAAGATTGCCGAGGTCGGCGAGAACCTCGCCGCCGAGGGAGCCGAGGTCCGCGACCTTTCCGGTAAGTACCTTGTCCCTGGCCTGGTGGACATGCACGTCCACCTGCGCGAGCCCGGCTACGAGGTCAAAGAGGACATCGAGAGCGGCACCCGCGCAGCTGCCAAGGGCGGCTTCACTGGCGTGTGCGCCATGCCCAACACCGACCCCGTTACCGATAACGGTACCGTTGTTGAGTTCGTCAAGTCCCGCGCTGCCGAGGTCGGCCACTGCCGCGTCTATCCTTCTGGCGCCATGACCCGCGGTCTTAAGGGCGAGGCTATGTCCGAGATGGGCGATATGGTCGCCCACGGCGCCGTCGCCTTCACCGACGACGGTCGCGGCGTGCAGGGTGCAGGCATGCTCCGTCGCTGCATGGACTACGGCAAGATGTTCGGCAAGGTCTTCATGAGCCATTGCCAGGACGAGGACCTGGTCGGCCACGGCCAGATCAACGAGGGCAAGGTTTCGACTCGTCTGGCCCTCGAGGGCTGGCCGGCTGCCGGCGAGGAACTCCAGATCGCCCGCGACATCGAGATCGCCAAACTGACCGGTGCCAAGCTGCACATCCAGCACATCTCCACCGCCCATGGCCTGGAGCTCGTGCGTGCCGGCAAGGCCGCTGGCGTTCAGGTTACCTGCGAGGCCACCCCGCATCACATGTTCCTGACCGAGAACGACCTGGACGAGACCTACAACACCTCGCTCAAGGTTAACCCGCCGCTGCGTACCGACGAGGATGCCGAGGCCATCCGCCAGGGTGTCATCGACGGCACCGTCGACGTCATCGTCACCGATCACGCTCCCCACACGCCGTGGGAGAAAGCCCGTGAGTTCGAGCTCGCGCCCTTTGGCATGATCGGCCTCGAGACCTCGCTGTCGCTCGTGCTCACCGAGCTGGTCAACACGGGCAAGATGGGTATGGGCCGCATGGTCGAGCTCATGGCTATTAAGCCGCGTGAGATCCTGGGCCTCGACCAGGTTCAGGTCAAGGCGGGCTCTGTTGCCGACCTGACCGTCTTCGACGCGTCTGTCACCTGGACGGTCGGCGAGGACGGTTACGAGTCGCGCGCCGAGAACTCCGGTTTTGCCGGCCGCACGCTCACCGGTCGTGCCACCGATGTGTTTGTCGGCGGTAAACAGACGCTTGCCGACGGCTGCATCTGCTAGCATAGCCTTATCGCTTTTGTGCGCGGTGCCCTTGCGGTGCCGCGCTTTCTGTTCGTTTGGTCCATGCAACTGCATGGGGGATTGGAGCGTCTATGCCCACACCTTCCACTGCACGCATGCACGACTTCGAGGTCGTCTCGAACCAGGAGATCGCCGACGGCATCTTCTCGCTCGTTATTTCGGCCCCCAAGCTTGCAAGTGCGCTCAAGCCCGGTCAGTTTGTGAACATCGCCGTGCCCGGCGATGCCTCTTCGTTGCTTCGCGTGCCCTTGAGCTTCTATCGCTCTGACGCCGAGGCCGGTACCGTCGAGCTGTGGTACGCCGTCGTGGGCGACGACACCCGTCGTCTGTCGCAGATGGGCCCCGGCTCCAAGTCCAACCTGTTGGGCCCTGGCGGCCGCGGCTGGCTGGTACCCGAGGGCACCAGGAAGGCGCTGCTCGTGGCGGGCGGCATCGGTGTTCCGCCCGTGCTGTGCCTCGCTGGCATGCTTGCCGAGCAGGGCGTGGCTGTTGACGTGTGCCTGGGTTTTGGCACCGCGTCCAAGGTCGTGGGCGTCGATGAGTTCCGCGCGCTGGGAGCCACGGTCAACGTGTGCACCGACGACGGCTCGTTGGGTACGCATGGCTTATGCACCGATCCTGCCGCTGAGCTGCTCGGCAAGGGCGGTTACGACTACGTCGCCAGCTGTGGTCCCGCCGTTATGATGAAGAAAGTCGCCGCCGCTGCCGCCGAGGCCGGCGCGTACTGCGAGGTGTCGCTCGAGCGCATGATGAGCTGCGGCTTTGGTGCCTGCAACACCTGCAATGTCGAGACGGTCGACGGTATGAAGGGTGCCTGCATGTGCGGCCCCGTGTTTGATGCTTCCAAGGTGGTGGTCTTCTAGTGGGTACCGTGAACATGTCCGTCGATTTCGGCGGCGTCAAGATGCAGAACCCCATCAACACCGCAGCCGGTACCTTTGGCTACGGTTGGCAGTTCCAGAACTTCTTTGATGTCTCCCAGCTGGGTGCCATCACCACCAAGGGTTGCGCTGCCGAGCCCTGGCCCGGCAATCCTGCACCCCGCATGGCCGAGATCCCCGGCGGCATGATCAATTCCGTGGGCCTGCAGAACCCCGGTGTGGCCGCTTTCGCCCGCGAGTCCGGTCCGTGGCTCGAGCAGCTCTCCAAGGACGGTTGCCAGGTCATCTGCCAGGTTGCCGGTCACTCCGTTGATGAGTTCGTGCGCGCGCTCGAGATGTATGTCGAGCTGTGCCCCTGGGCTGCCGGCTATGAGATCAACGTGAGCTGCCCCAACATTGCCGCCGGCGGTGCCGCCATGGGCTCCACGCCCGAGGGCGCCTCTTCCGTTATGGCTGCCTGCCGCAAGGTGACCGATAAGCCACTGTTCGTTAAGATGGCTCCGGTCAACGTCGCCGAGATCGCCCGCGCCCTCGAGGCTGCCGGCGCCGACGGCCTTTCGGTCATCAACTCCATCCAGGGCATGGCCATTGACGTGCACACCCGCAAGTCCCGTGTGGCCAAGCCCAAGGGCGGCCTTTCGGGCCCGCTGTGCCACCACATCGCCGTGCGCATGGTCTGGGAGGTCGCCCAGGCCGTCGATATCCCCATCAACGGTGTCGGCGGTGTCATGACCGGCGAGGATGCGGCCGAGTTTATCCTGGCCGGCGCCACCTGCGTGTCGGTCGGCATGGCCAACTTCGTCGACCCGTGTGCTTCGCTTAAGATTGCGCACGAGCTCGAGGCCTGGGCGGAGTCCCAGGGCGTAAAGGACATCAACGAGCTGGTAGGTGCGTTCGAATGCTAGAGACCGATGCCCGCGACCGTGTTATCGTCGCCCTCGACTGCGACCGTGAGCGCGCACTCGAGCTCGCCCACGAGCTTTCGGGCCATGCCGCCTGGCTCAAGGTGGGCATGACGCTCTATTACGCCGAGGGTCCCGAGATCGTCAAGACGTTCAAGGATTTGGGCTTTAAGGTCTTCCTCGACCTCAAGTTCCATGACATTCCGCATCAGGTGCGCGGTGCCGCTCGCTCGGCCTCGCTTGCCGGTGCCGACCTGCTCTCGGTCCACGGCTTGGGTTCGGGCGCCATGCTCGCTGCCTGCCGCGAGGGTGCCGAGGAGGCGCGCGAGGACCGCGCCAAGCTCGTCGCCATTACCGTACTTACGAGCATGAATCAGGATGCGCTGGCGGAGATCGGCGTCGAGTCGCCCGTGGCCGAGGAGGCCGCTCGCCTGGCAAAGCTCGCTCAGGCCAACGGCATCGACGGTATCGTGTGCTCGCCGATGGAGGCTCACGACATGCGTGAGCTGCTCGGCCCCGACGCGCTGATCGTGACTCCGGGTGTGCGTCCGGTGGGTGCCGCCCTGGGCGATCAATCCCGTGTGGCGACACCTTCCCAGGCTATCGAGCGCGGTGCGAGCCACATCGTGGTGGGCCGTCCTATTACCGGCTCCGACGATCCGGTTGCGGCCTTTGACGCCATCGTCGCCGAGCTGGTCGAAAACGTCGCGTAAAAGATTCCCTCAAGTCACCACTTTTGGGTCTTATTAGCACAAATTAGCCCTTGTGCCTGCGAAAACTTTCCCATCCTTTGTGTGGAATCACAGGTCAGGGGCTCAACTTTGACCTCCGTATATTGCACTTTTCGCAGGTATCGTCTAACCTATGGAGCCGTCGATTGGGCATTTAGTGCGTTTGACGTGCTAAAATGCCAATTATTGCATCAGATATAACCCAACTATTTGGAGGTTCGAATGGCACTCCCTCAGCTTACCGACGAGCAGCGTAAGCAGGCTCTTGAGAAGGCTGCCGCCGCACGTCACGCCCGCGCTGAGCTTCGCGAGCAGATCAAGAAGGGCGAGAAGTCTCTCGAGTCCGTGCTCAACTCCGATGACCCCATCGCTTCCCGCATGAAGGTTTCCACCCTCATCGAGTCTCTGCCCGGTTATGGCAAGGCCAAGGCCGCCAAGATCATGGAGGAGCTCGGCATCTCCGCTACCCGTCGCGTCCAGGGCCTCGGCGTCCGTCAGCGCGAGCAGCTCCTCGAGCAGCTGACCAAATAAGTGAGCGCTCAGGATTCAAAGCTCTTTGTGATTTCTGGACCGTCAGGTGCAGGCAAGGGGACGCTCGTCACTCGTGTGCGCGAGCGCCGCTCGAACCTGGGCCTGACGGTTTCGGCTACCACGCGAGCGCCACGTAAAGGTGAGGTCGACGGCGTCAACTACTTTTTCCTGACGCGCGAGGAGTTCGACCGCCGCGTGGCAAACGGTGAGTTTGTTGAGTGGGCCGAGGTCCACGGTAACTGCTACGGCACGTTGGTGAGCGAGGTCGCATCCAAGCTCGCCTCTGGCTCGTCTCTGATTTTGGAGATTGATGTCCAGGGTGCCCTGCAGGTCAAGGAGCGTTTCCCCGAGGCCGTGTTGATCTTTATCAAGCCGCCTTCGCTTGAGGTGTTACGCGATCGCCTGGTCGGTCGCGGTACCGAGACGCCCGAGACGATCGAGCTGCGCATGGCAAACGCCGCCGATGAACTTGCCCTTGCCGACCGCTACGACGACGTCGTGGTGAATGACGATCTCGACCGCGCGACCGATGAGCTCGTTCGCGTTCTCGATATGCATGAAAGGATCTGAGGTCCGTGTCCGTTGTAAAGCCTTGTATTGACGATCTTCTGGAGAAGACCGATCACAACCGCTTCCTGCTCGCCTCGCTTGCCTCCAAGCGCGCCTGCGACATTAACAGCATGCTGCGCGGCCAGCACAACCGCGTGCTTGCCGTTCAGGATGTCGATGACATTACCATTGGCCTCTCCGGCGCCGATACCATCTCGATGGCTATGGACGAGATTGTCGACGGCGATATCTCCTACGACGAGGCTCGTTACAAGAAGGCGCTCGGCCACAAGGTTGCTGAAGCCTAAATGGCGGCTCGCGTCTGCCTGGTCCACTATCACGAGGTTGGACTGAAGGGCAAGAACCGCGCACATTTTGAGCATATCCTCATGGATAACATCAAGGCGGCCTTGGCCGCCTTTTCCGTGAATGCCGTGTCTCGAATTTCCGGTTATATCCTCGTGACCTTTAACGAGCATCAGGCCGACGAGGCGGCGCGTGTCATTCGCACCGTCCCCGGCGTTGCCCGCGTATCCCTGGCATATCACACCAACCGCGACCCGCAGGAGTACTGCGCCGCCGCCGTGAAGGCGCTGCGCGAGTTTGGTCCTTTCGATTCGTTTAAGGTGCATGCCAAACGCTCTAACACCGACTACGAGCTCACCTCGATTGATATCAATCGTCAGGTTGGCGAGGTACTGTGCGAGGCCTTCCCCGATAAAAAGGTCCAGATGCACGACCCCGACGCGATGGTGCACGTACTGGTGGTCCAGGGTAGCGTTTACGTATATGCGCGCTCCGAGCGCGGCGTGGGCGGTCTGCCGGTGGGTTCCGCCGGCAAGGTTGTGACGCTTCTGTCGTCGGGCATCGATTCTCCGGTGGCGACCTGGATGCTCGCGCGTCGCGGCGCGGTGTGCGTGCCGGTACATTTCTCCGGTCGTCCGCAGACACCCGATACGAGCGAGTATTTGGTGCAGGACATTATCCGTGCGCTTGCGCCGGGCGTCCAGATCGGCCGCCTGTACGTAGTGCCGTTTGGCGATTGCCAGCGTGATATTTCCGTCACCTGCCCCAGCAACCTGCGCGTGATCATGTATCGCCGCATTATGTATTCGGTTGCCGAGCGCATTGCGCATATCGAGGGCGCCAAGGCTATCGTGACCGGTGAATCGCTCGGTCAGGTTGCCTCCCAGACGCTCGAGAACATTATGGCCGTCAACGAGGCCGTCAAGATCCCCGTGTTCCGCCCGCTGATCGGTTCGGACAAGCAGGAGATCATCGCGCGTGCCGAGGAAATCGGTACCTTCGATATCTCGACCGAGGTTGCTCCCGATTGCTGCACGCTCTTTATGCCGCGCCGCCCCGAGACGCACGCAAAACTCGATGCCGTGCATGAGGCGTGGGAGCTGTTCGATCACGAGGAGATGATTGAGCGCTTGCTCAAACAGACCGAGTACATCGACTTCGAGAGCAACACGTACAAGGCCCCTAAGACCTTAAAACGTAAACATCCTCAGCTTGCTCCACGTGAGATTTACCAAGATCACGAATAATGTTGTGTATAGACCGGCGGTGCATTTGCATCGTCGGTCTTAATCTACCTGGGCATTAGGCGATAAACGGTTCATTTGTCGACGTGTATCTGAATAAATGGACACTATCCTGCAAGGTTTTGGTCAGCTTTTGGTTTGACTTCGATAACCGGTGTGGGCGTGCGGAGGCTACGGCGCTCGTTTCCTGACACGATGGTGTTGGGAGGTGTTTGCTATGGCGCAACGCGAGCAACACGAACGGGTTAAACGGATGGACCGCTGGGCAGAAAAGCTGCTGGGCCATAAGGCGATAGTCGTGGCGATTCTGATTGTCATTGCCGCCGCGAGCGGCTTGGCGATGGCAAGTTTTGGTAGCCGCTCCAGCGGCGTGTCGTTTGAGCGTGGTGATGAGGCGGGCGCCTCGGATGTGCGCGGGGCCGGGGATGGGTTACCTGATGATGCCGATGAGTCGTCTGCCAAGAGTTCTTCTGCTGCTGAGGTGTACGTCGATGTCGATGGCGCCGTTGCGAGGCCTGGCGTGTACCGGCTCAAAGACGGAGCGCGGGTGTCCCAAGCGATCGATGCCGCCGGAGGGCTCACGGCTGAGGCGGATGTGACAGGGCTTAATCGTGCGTCCAAGATCACAGATGGTCAAAAAATCTATGTTCCGATGGTGGGGGAGCAACAAGCGGCTGCGGCGGTCGGCGGGGTCGATAGCGGTGCTGCCATGACTGCTGGTGCGGGGTCTTCGTCGGGGCTTGTGAATATCAATACGGCAAGTGCGGCGGAACTGCAGACGCTTTCGGGCATCGGGCCTTCTACGGCCCAGTCGATTATCGATGAGCGGACTCAAAACGGGGCCTTTGCCTCGGTCGATGACCTCATGCGCGTATCGGGGATCGGTGAGAAAAAGCTCGCCAAAATTAAAGATTGCATCTGCGTATGAGTGTGTCCGAGCGCGAGCATGTGATGCCGCCGCGGCCCCTGATGCCGTGGACGATGGCCCTTTGTTCTGGCTTGTGTGCGAGCTGCGGCCTGGTGCTTAACGTGGCAGCCGATTTGCTGCTGGGAGAGCGGGCAGCGCCCGTCACATTGCTTATGGCCATTCCCGTTGCGGCTGCCGTGTGCATCGTATTGGCTCGGTTTTGTATGCGTCTTGTGCGGTGGAGGCGATGGCTGTATGCCGCGTCCCTCGGCCTCCTGGCGGGAGCGGTCGTGTCCGCGGGTTGGGCGATAGGGGCGTTGCGTGCTTCGACGGCACTGGATAATCGAGCTGCGAGCAGTCTCGAGTTTGTTGTGCAGGGCGATCCATCCATCAATGACGGGACGTACTCCTATACCTGTGATTCATATGCGGGTGGAAAGCGCTTGGGCGAGATACGGCTGTCGTGTGACCGTGAGCTCGGCGCCGGTTCGCATGTGCATGCTATCGGTCGAATGTCGCGGTTTGAGAATGATGCGTATGGGCGCTCACGCGTACTTCGGGGCGAGCTTCGAAAAGTTAAGGTCATCCGGTTGGTATCGGTTGACGAGGGCTTTCCGGGGCTGTTGCCCTGGCTGCGAAACGAGCTCCTTGCCGCTATCGCGCCCGAGACCGATCCGGCGCGCTCGCTCATTGCCGGCGTTGTCTGCGGACGCTCCTCCGAGCTGCGTGCCCAGCCGGCGGGCGATTTGTTTTCGGTAACGGGCACCGCACATCTTATCGCCGTCTCGGGCAGCCATCTTGCCATCGTTGGGTTTGTGATTGAGAGCGCCCTGCAAAAGACTCGCCTCTCTCGTGGGCTGCAGAGAGGGCTGTTGGTGCTGGCCCTCGCTGCCTATGCCGTCTTTACGGGCGCTTCGCCCTCGGCCGTGCGCGCGTGCTGTATGGTGGCGGTGACGCTTGTCGTCAACGGCGCCGGACGTCGTCGGCATGGCCTTTCGGCTCTATTTTTGACCATGACAATCTTTATGTTGCTGCGGCCGACAGTATTGTTCGAGATGGGTTTTCAGCTATCGTGCGCCAGTGTTTTTGCCATCCTTTGTTTTTGCCCCTACGCTACCTACGCCTTGGGCGAGCTGGGTGTGCCATCGGGGGTTGCCAGTATTTTGTCCGTCACGCTGTGCTCGCAGCTCGCGACACTTCCCGTAACCATTCCCGCATTTGGGATGTTTTCGCTCATTGCCCCGCTTGCAAATGCCGTGATCGGTCCGGTGATAAGCGTTCTGCTCGCATCTTCGGTTGTGCTGGTGCCTTGCTCGCTTGTGCCGCTCTTGCGTCACGGGGCGCTTGTGGTGCCCATGGCTATCGCTCGCTGTGCCCTGTTCTTTGAGCAGCTCTTTGCTGCCGTTCCGGGCGCATCCGTAAGCGTGCCGCCCGATACGCCCCTGGTATACGTGGTGCCTTTTTCGCTGGTGGTCCTCTTGGTCTTGTGGCCACGCCCCCGCGCGCGGCCCATGGCGGTGGGGCTGCTGTGTTTGATGCTTGCGGCGGGCGTTCCGTATGTCTATTGGGATCGATGTGCGCCGCCTTCGGTGACAGTCCTTGATGTTGGCCAGGCCGATGCGATTCTGGTTCGTCAGGGTGGCTCCGTGGCGCTCGTCGACTGTGGGCTCGACGCGCGCGTGGTGTCGGCGTTGGTTCGCAATAACGTCCACCATATCGACGCCGTCTTCTTGACGCATTGGGATGAAGACCATTGGGGCGGTCTTCCCGACGTACTCGATCGGTTTTCGGTGGGAACCATTGCGGTTGCTGCGGATGCGCTGGGCAGCGCGCCTGCTGAGGTTCTGAATCGCCCAAGCGTCACGTATCGGCAGGTGGCTCGCGGAGACACAGTCGATATCGGCGCATTTCGGGCTCGTGTGATGTGGCCGTTTGATACGGTTGACGGTGAGGGCAATGAGGACTCGCTTGTCTTGCTGCTCTCCTATGCTCAGGAAGGCAAAAGCCTGCGTATGCTCCTCACTGGTGATGCCGAGCTCGATCAGGAGCGCGAGTTTGTACAGGAGGTGGGTGATATCGATGTGCTCAAGCTGGGGCATCACGGCTCAAAAGATTCTGTCGATACAGACCTGCTGGAAACCCTTAAGCCCGAGCTCTCTATTGCGAGCGCGGGCGAGGGCAACCGCTACGGCCATCCATCCGATGCCTGCATCGATGCCGTTAGCGATGCGGTCGGCGCGTTCGCATGCACTATCGAGAGAGGCGACATTAACGTCTCGCCGACTGCGGCCGGTTTTGCCATGCGATGTCAGCGACCGTGATGCTGCCGTTGGCGCGGGACCAACCCGTGGGATAGAATGGCACGGTACGAACAGGAGAGCCTGCGGGAGGGGAGCGCGATGTCTGAAACCGGTCTGCTGCCGGCATATCTGATCGTCGGTACCGACGGAGTCAAGCGCGACCACGCCGTCTCGCGTATGAAAGCACGTCTGGAAAAGTCGGGTATGGTCGAGTTCAACCTCGACGAGCGCGACATGACCAAGGACCCCGATATCGAGTCCATTATCGGATCGCTCAACACTTTTCCCATGGGCAGCGAGTTTCGCTTGGTAATCCTTGACGGCTGCTCAAAGCTCGCCAAGGCGGTCTCGGAGCCGCTTGTCGAGTATTTGGCGAGTCCAAGCCCCACAACGGTCTGTCTCATCATCGCCGACTCGCTTGCCAAGAACACGCGCCTGTATAAGGCGATCGCCAAGATCGACAAGAAGGCCGTGATCGATTGCTCCGGCACCAAGCGCTGGGAGCTACCGCGCCGCGTGCAGCAGATGGCGACGCAGCACGGCAAGTCGATCTCGACGGCGGCCGCCGAGGAACTCGTCTCGCGTTCGGGTGAAAACACTCGCATGCTCGATAACGACTTGGCCAAGCTTGCCCAGATGGTCGATGCGCCGCAAATTGAGCTTGCCGATGTGGAACGCTGGATCGTGCGCACGGCCGAAGTTCAGCCCTGGGATTTTCTCAACGCGGTCTCGGCTCGTGATATGCGCCGCTCGCTTGAGCTCTTTGGGCTGCTACCCGCCAAGAGCTATGTGTGGACCTACACGCTGCTGTGCGGACGCATTCGCGAGCTTATCGTCGCCAAGGCGCTCGATGCGCGTGGGCAGGGTCGCGAGCTTGCCGCGACGCTCAAGCTTCAACCCTGGCAGGTTAAGAATCACCTGACTTGGGCACGCCGCTTTTCGATGGCGGAGCTCGTCGCGGCGCTCGAGGGCGCGGTCGATGTTGAGCTCGCTCTTAAGGGTTCGGCCGATTCTCAGAACGCGCTTTTGCTCTGGATTACGAACATCTTGAGAAAATCGTGATGATAGCTGTCTATTTGACAAATTCGTTCTATCCCTTTGAGGGGGAGCGTGCTATAGTAGGCGCTTGCATGACCTCACCGTGTCTCAGAGGTGTCATACATTTTTTGCAAGGAACTCGAAAGGAACTCCAGAAGTGGCAAACATCAAGTCTCAGAAGAAGCGTATCCGCACCAATGAGGCAGCTCGCATGCGTAACAAGGCTGTCAAGTCCGAGCTCAAGACGCTGACCAAGCACGTCCAGTCCGCCGTCGCCGAGGGCGACGCCGAGAAGGCCCAGGCTGCCCTCAAGACCGTCACCAAGCGCCTCGACATGGCTGCCGCCAAGCATGTTATCCACAAGAACCAGGCTTCCAACCGCAAGTCCGGTCTTGCCAAGCTCGTGAACAGCATCAACGCCTAAGTTGTAAATTTCACACCACACAGATTACGCGCATAAATGGAGCCTGTTTTATGGAACAGGCTCCATTTTTTGTACCGCTCGGGTAAGATAGTCCGCATGGATACTTCAATTGACATTTCCCACATCCGCAACTTCTCGATCGTTGCGCACATCGACCATGGCAAGTCCACGATCAGTGACCGCATCCTCGAGCTCACCCATACCGTCGACGAGCGCGACATGGAATCGCAGCTGCTCGACACCATGGATATCGAGCGCGAGCGCGGCATCACGATCAAGTCCAATGCCGTTCGCGTTTCCTATGACGCCGACGATGGCGAGACGTATCAGTTCAACCTGATCGATACGCCGGGCCACGTGGACTTCACCTATGAGGTCTCGCGTTCGCTTGCCGCTTGCGAGGGTGCGGTGCTCGTCGTCGACGCCACGCAGGGCGTCGAGGCGCAGACCGTCTCCAACGCGACGCTCGCCATGAACGCCAACCTGGATATCGTGCCCGCTATCAACAAGATCGACCTGCCGTCGGCACACCCCGACGAGGTTAAGACCGAGATCGAGGATGACCTTGCGATTCCTGCCGACGATGCCGTATGCGTATCGGGCAAGACCGGCGAGGGCATCCATGACCTGCTGGAGTCCATCGTCTTTTTGATTTCACCGCCCAAGGGCGATGCGACGGCGCCGCTCAAGGCGCTCATCTTGGATTCGTATTTTGACGAGTACCGCGGCGTCGTCGCCACGGTCCGCGTCTTTGACGGCTCCATCAAGAAGGGCGATACCCTGCGCATGATGCAGGCTGAGGGCGACTTTTTGGTCGATGGCGTGGGCGTCAAGCGTCCCGCCGAGACTCCGGTCGACGCGCTGACGGTCGGTGAGGTGGGCTACGTGGTCACGGGCCTGAAGGACCCTGAGGCCGTTCGCGTGGGCGATACCCTCACGTGGGCGTCGAATCCCTGCCCTGAGCCGCTTCCCGGTTACCGTGAGGCCAAGCCCATGGTCTATACGGGCTTGTTCCCGATCGACAACAAGGATTATGAGAACCTGCGTGACGCTCTCGATAAGCTGCATGTCAACGACCCGTCGTTGGTGTGGGAGCCCGAGACCTCGGTGGCGCTCGGCTTTGGCTTCCGCGTTGGCTTCTTGGGCCTGCTGCATATGGAGGTCGTCAAGGAGCGTCTGGAGCGCGAGTTCAACCTGGACCTCATCGCCACGAGCCCTTCGGTGGACTACCACGTCTACAAGACCGACGGCGAGATGATTGATGTCCGCAGCCCGCAGGATCTGCCCGAGGCTACGCGCATCGAGCGCATTGAGGAGCCCTACCTCAAGGCCAAGATTATCTGCCCGCCCGAGTATACGGGAGCCGTCATGCAACTCGCTATCGAGCACCGCGGCATTACGACCGACATGATCCACCTCACGAGCAAATCGGTCGAGATGCGCTTCGACATGCCGCTCGCCGAACTCATCCTGGACTTCTTTGACCAGCTCAAGAGCCGCACCAAGGGCTATGCGTCGCTCGATTATGAGTTCAACGAGTATCGTCCCTCCGAGCTCGTCAAGCTCGATATCCTGCTTTCGGGCGACGAGGTGGACGCGCTTTCGTTTATCGTGCACAAGGACAAGGCCTATGGCCTGGCCCGCGGGTTGTGCGACAAGCTTAAGGAAATAATTCCGCGCCAGTTGTTCGAGGTGCCCATTCAGGGTGCCATCGGCAACAAGATCATTGCCCGCTCGACCGTCAAGGCGCGCCGCAAGGACGTTTTGGCCAAGTGCTATGGCGGCGATATCTCGCGAAAGCGCAAGCTGCTCGAGAAGCAGAAAGAGGGCAAGAAGCGCATGAAGGCCATCGGTTCGGTCGAGGTCCCGCAAGAGGCCTTTATGGCGATCCTCAAGGTGGACGAGTAGTTCCATGGCGCTTTCTGAATACAGTACGCGGCTGCTGGGTGCCTATGCCGAGCAGCCGTTCCTTATGGCTCCCATGGCCGGCGTGACCGATCCCGCCTATCGCATCATGTGCCGCCGCCGCGGCGCCAATCTTGCCTATAGCGAGATGGTGAGCGTGGCGGGCCTTGCCTATGCCAGCAATAAGACGTGGCGCCTGGTGCTGCCGGCAGACGAGGAGCGGCAGATCTGCGTACAGCTCTTTGGCTCCAAGCCCGATCAATTTGCGAGCGCCGTCGCTGCCGTCGAGGAGCGTGTGGGCGATCGCCTGTCGCTGATCGATATCAACATGGCCTGCCCGGCTCGCAAGGTCGTCACCAAAGGCGAGGGCTCGGCGCTCATGCGCACGCCCGAGCTGGCCGAAAAGATCGTCGAGGCGGCGGTGGGCGCGGCGCACGTGCCCGTGACCGTTAAGATCCGCAAAGGCTTTTACGCCGAAGATCGCAATGCCGCGACGTTTGCCCAGATGCTCGAGGGGGCGGGCGCCGCTGCTGTGGCGGTGCATGGTCGCTGTGCCACGCAGCTCTATACGGGTCAGGCCGATTGGTCGGTCGTCGATGAGGTGGCCGATGCTGTCGAGATTCCCGTTATCGGTTCGGGCGACGTGTTCTCGGCCGAGGATGCCGCGGAGCATCTGCGCAACTCGGGTGCCAGCGCGGTGTTTATCGCACGCGGTATCTACGGTAATCCCTGGGTCTTTGGTGATGCTCGCGCCCTTGCGCTCAATGGCGTACCGGTGCCGGTGCGCAGCTCTGTCGAGCGCCTGGACGCCCTGCGCGAGCATCTCACACTGACGCATGAGCTTCTGCCGCTCATGTCTCGTGCCCGTACGTATGCAAGCTGGTATCTAAAGGGCATGCCCCATGCCGCCGCCTGGCGCGCCCAGGTGGTGCGTTGCTCCACATATGAGGAGTTCATGGCATTGGTCGATGATATCGAGCGCGATGTGGTGGCCTGCGAGGCCGCACTTGCCGCTGGCGAGTCGGTGCCCGCCCATCCGCTGGAGGCCTAACGGTGGCCGTTACCGCGCTGTACGTGCATGTGCCGTTTTGCGCTCAAAAGTGTCGGTACTGCGACTTTGACTCACGCAGTTTTGCTCCGTGCGACCTGAGCGCTGCGCTCGATGCCTATTTTGAGCAGCTGTATGCGCGCCTTGATGCCTTTGGAGACACCGGGGCGCTTGCGCAAGTCCGCACCGTCTATGTTGGCGGCGGCACACCGTCGCTGGCGGGAGAGCGTCTGGTGGAGCTTGCCCGGCGTATTTGCATGTGGTGCAAGCCCGTTGAGTTTACCTGCGAGGCTAATCCTGAGTCGCTGACCGCCGAGCTTGCCGCTGCGCTTGCCAAGGTTGGTGTCACACGCGTCTCTCTGGGTGTGCAAACGCTCGATAATGCCGAACTTACCGCCATCGGCCGCATTCACGATGCCGATCGGGCGCTCGCTGCCATCACGACGGTTAAGGACGCTGGACTCGATGTGTCGTGCGACCTTATGTGCGGCCTTCCCGGGCAGACCGCAGCGAGTTGGAAGCGCACGCTCGATGGCGTGTTGGCAGCGGCGCCGCAACATGCGTCGGTGTACCCACTCACGCTCGAGGAAGGCACACCGCTCTACCGCATGGCGTGTTACGACGAGTCGCTCGAGCCCGACGAGGATTTTCAGGCTGCGTGCATGGAAGCGGCGCGTGAGCGTCTGGGTGCGGCCGGCTATCACCCGTATGAGGTGGCAAGCTATGCACTCGACGATCATGAGTGCGCCCACAACATTGCCTACTGGACCGGACGGGGTTACCTGGGCCTGGGTCGTTCTGCCGCGGGTATGCTCGACGCCGAGGATTTCGATCGCTTGGCCGGGCTTTATCCCGACGTGCCCGTTCGCGGCGATGCGTATCGCGTGCGTCTGGTACAACGCGACGATGCCTCGACGACGTTTGATGCCGAGTATCTGTCGCGGCGCGAGGCGGCGGCGGAGGATTTGATGCTTGCCTGCCGCATGACGCGTGGCATTGGGCCCGACCTGTTGGTTCGCTCGGCAAGCGTGATTCCTGCAGACGAGCTGGCGGCGTCCTGCGACCGTGCGCTCGAGTTGGGCCTTGCCACCTGGGTGCCCATTGATGTCGAGGGGCATGCGGGGCGCATCACCTCAAAAGATGTTGTAGCAGGTCGCGCCCGCGCCCGTTTAGCGCCCACCCACTTGGGCTGGCTCGATGGAAATATGCTGTTCGAGCTGTTTTGGGGTCTAGCTTAGGCCTCTCGGGTAGAATTACCGCAATATATACGCTGCTGTGAGCAGGAGGTTGCCGCGCATGGCGACGATGAACGAAAAAGATTACTACGAGATCTTGGGTGTCTCCAAGGACGCCACCTCGCGTGATATCCAGAAGGCCTTTCAGCAAAAGGCCCGCAAGCTCCATCCGGACGTCAACAAAGAGCCGGATGCCGAGGAAAAGTTTAAAGAGGTTTCCGAGGCCTATGCCGTGCTTTCGGACGAGCAGAAGCGTGCGCGCTATGATGCCATGCGCTCGGGCAATCCCTTCGCCGGCGCTCCTTCTGCTTCGCCCTATGGCGGCGGCTACGCCGGCAGCGCAGGCTATGGCAATCCCTTTGAGGGCGGCTTCCCCTTTGGTGGCGCCTGGGGCCAGCAGCGTCGCAGCCAGGCTGCCTATAATCCCGAGAACGGCGCCAACGTGGTGGTCGATATTAAGCTCGACGCCAAGGAGGCCAAGGGCGGTGCCCGCAAGACCGTCCGCTATACGCGCTTCGATACCTGTGGTCATTGCGGAGGCTCGGGCTCTGTCTCGTCCGAGCATGCACATACCTGTCCGAGCTGCGGCGGTCGCGGCCACATCGACGTCGACCTGTCCTTCCTGTTTGGTGCCGGCACGTTCCAGTCGGTCTGCCCCGAGTGCGGCGGTTCCGGTAAGGTCGTCGCCGACCCCTGCCCCGATTGCGGTGGCAGCGGGCGGACCCGTGTGACCTCCGAGCAGACGATTGAGTTTCCTGCCGGCACGCATGATGGCGACGAGGTCCATATTGACGGCATGGGTCACGCCGGCACCAACGGCGCCTCGGGCGGCGATTTGGTCGGGCGCGCCCATGTCGAGGCCGAACGCCTGGAGGGCAAGGCTCGTACCGGTTTTTACCTGATGGGCATCGTGGCGCCTTTTTTGGTGCTGTCGGCCATCTCGGGCGTGTTCTCGGCCTTTGCCATGATGTGCTTTGTTCCGTTTGTCATGGGCTTGTTCATGGTGCTCTCGGACGGCGTGCTTCACCGCAGCCTGCTGTGGTGGAAGCGCGGCGCGATGCAGTTTGCCAACGGTTTTGCCAACGGATTTATGTTTGCTCTCGTGTCGGTTTGGTTTGCGAGCTGCTCGCAACGTGCCATGCTTTCGCCCTACGCAATGCAATAACATCAAACCCTTTGTTTGCGGTCGGCCCAGCTTGGGTATAGGACGCACTGTGACAATAATGAAAGTCGGAAGGATTCGGTCGTGTCGGAAAATAGGGATTACTACGAGGTACTTGGCGTCGACAAGGATGCCGACGCGCGGACGATTAAGCGCGCGTTTCTAAAGAAGGCCCGTATCGTACACCCGGACGTTTCGGACGACCCCGATGCCGAGGCCAAGTTCAAAGAGCTCAACGAGGCATATTCCGTTCTTTCCGACGAGCAGAAGCGTGCAAACTACGATCGCTACGGTTCGCCCGACGGCCCCGGTGGCTCCGGCTATGTCGACATTAACGATATCTTTGGCGGCATGGGCATGGACGACCTCTTTTCGTCGTTCTTTGGCGGCGGCGCCGGCGGTGGCGCCCGAAATCGCCGCGAGCGTCGTCGCGGCCGCGATATGGCCATCTCCCTTTCGGTGACCCTTGAGGAGGCGGCGCTCGGTTGCAAAAAGACGATCAGCTATGACCGCCTTGCCCCCTGTGATGATTGCAATGGCACCGGTAGGGCGGAGGGAGCGGCCGAAAAGCAGTGCAGCCGTTGCCACGGCACGGGCTATGTCACGACGGTCCAGCGCTCGTTCCTGGGTCAGGTTCAGTCCTCTTCGCCCTGCCCCGACTGCCATGGCGAAGGCACGGTCATCGACCATCCCTGCGAGACCTGCGACGGTCAGGGCCGCACGCCTTCGCACGAAAAGATCGACATCGATATCCCCGCCGGCGTCTCGACCGGTCGCCAGCTGCGCGTGAGCGGCTTTGGCGAGGCAGGCCTTCGTGGTGAGCCCTCGGGCGACCTGATCGTCAACGTGCGCGTCGCCGACCACGAGCGTTTTAAACGCAACGGCGACGACCTGTACCTCGTGAGCGATATCTCGATTGCGCAGGCTGCGCTCGGCTGCGAGATTAAGGTTGAGGGCATTTTGCCCGACGAGGTCGTCAAGGTGTGCGTCCCCGCCGGTACGCAGTACGGCGACACCGTGAGTGTCAACAACTACGGTATGCCCCGTATCGGCGGTGGCGGCTCGCGTGGACGCTTGATCGTTCAGCTGCGCGTGCTCGTCCCCACGAACCTTTCCGCCAAGCAGCGCGAGCTGCTCGAGGCTTTCGCCGCCGAGTCGGGCGACGATGTCGCTTCCGGCAAGAAATCGGTGACCGATCGCATTAAGAGCGCTCTCGACGACATCCTCGATTAAGGAGCCCGCGTGCTCGCACCTCATATCTCTGTTGTCAACCTCGGCTGCCGTGTCAACCGGGTTGAGTCCGACCGTATCACTGCCGATCTTATGCGCCTGGGTTTTGCAATGGTGGAGCCTCAGGATGCGGAGCTGATCGTCATTAACACCTGTGCCGTTACGGGCGAGGCCGAGGCCAAGACCCGTAAGGCCGTCCGCCATGCGCTGGCTCATCCAAAAGAGCCCTATGTGGTCGTGACCGGGTGCGTTGTCAATTTGCACCCCGAGGAGCTTCTGGAGCTTTCGGACCGCGTGATCGCGGAGCCGTCTAAGATCGATGTCGCCGAACGCGTCTGCGAGGTGCTGGGCGTTGAGTCCGATAGTGTGGCCGCCTGTAGCGACGGCGACGTGGTCGACGCGCTCGGTCGCTCGCGTCTGGGTGTGAAGATCCAGGACGGCTGCAACCATCGTTGTACCTATTGCATTGTGTGGAAGGCCCGCGGCCCCGAGCGCTCCGTGCCGGTCGAGTCTGTGCTCGAACAAGTTCGTGAGGCTCAGGAGGCCGGCGTGCCCGAGGTGGTGCTGACGGGCGTGAACCTGGGCGCCTACGATGGCAAGAGTGCGACCGACGAACACGTCGAGATCGACGAGCTGCTCGAGGCCATCATGGAGCGTACGTCTATTCCTCATGTGCGCATTTCCTCGGTCGAGCCCATGGATATCTCCGAGCCCCTGCTTAAGGTCATGGCGCGCTATCCGCAGCGCATCGCCCCGTTTTTGCACCTGCCCGTGCAGTCTGGCTGCACGGCGACCCTGCATCGCATGGGCCGTCCCTATAGCGCCGAGGCATTTGAGGAGACGGTGCGTATGATCCGCGCCAACTTGCCTCAGGCGTCCCTTTCGTGCGACGTCATCGTCGGTTTTCCCGGCGAGACGAATGAGGAATTTGAGGAGTCGCTGGCGTTGTGCCGTCGCGTGGGCTTTTCGCGCATGCATGTCTTTCGCTATAGCAAGCGTCCCGGTACCCTTGCTGCCGATATGCCCGACCAGGTGCCGCCCGAGGTCATGGCTGAGCGCAGCCGTCGTATGCGAGCCGCGGCGCAGGAACTCGCCATTGCCGACGCCCGCCGTCGCGTGGGCACCGTCGAGCGTGCCGTGCTCGAGTATGGCGACAACCTGACGCTCGGTTCGTTCCATCATGCCCGTCTTGACGATACCTGCGGACTCACAGCCCCGTGCCTGCTCGATGTTGCTATCATCGGAGTCGATGATTCCGGCTTGGTCCATGCACGCAGGGAGGTTCATGGAAGCCTCGAAGATTAGACTTACCGTTCCCGATGGAATTGATCCCTCGCGCGTTTTGGGTGCCGGCGACGGCGTCCTTCGTGCGCTCGAGAGCTTGGTTCGCGCCCACGTGGTCGCCCGTGGCGACAGTATCGCCGTGTGCGGTGACCCGGACGAGGTCGAGCTCGTGGCGCGCTTTTTCGAGCATGCTTTTCGCGAGGCTGCCGCCGGACGGACGCTGTCTGTCGACGATGTCTCTCGCTGCCTGGCCGTCTTGCGCGACGGTGAGTACGGGGCTACGTCGCTTCGCGATGATGTGCTGCTGTCGTATCGCGGTCGTGCCATTCGCCCCAAGACGCTCGGTCAAAAGCGCTATGTGGATGCCATCCGCTCGCATACCATCACGTTTGGCTTGGGTCCTGCCGGTACCGGTAAGACCTATCTGGCCATGGCACTTGCCGTTGCCGCGCTCAAGCGTCACGAGGTGGGCCGTCTGATCTTGACGCGTCCGGTTGTCGAGGCGGGGGAGAACTTGGGTTTTTTGCCCGGTACCCTCGAGGAAAAGATCGATCCCTACATGCGTCCGCTTTACGACGCCCTTTTTGACATGATGGATCGCGAGCGCACCGATGAGCTTATGGAGCGTGGCGTGATCGAGATCGCCCCGCTTGCCTACATGCGCGGTCGTACGCTGAGCGATGCCTTCGTGGTGCTCGACGAGGCTCAAAATACCACGCCCGAGCAGATGAAGATGTTCCTGACGCGCTTGGGCTTTAACTCCAAGTTTGTGATTACCGGTGACCTGAGCCAGCGTGACTTGGTAGGTCGTCGCGGCGGTCTTGCCGACGTTGAGCAGATTTTGGGTCGTGTCGACGATGTCGCGTTTTCGCACCTCGAGCGTGCCGACGTGGTGCGTCACGCCTTGGTGGGGCGAATCGTCGAGGCATACGATGCTTATGATGACGTGCGCGAGAAACGCGTGCGCGACCGAAAGGAGTCCCGTTGAGTGTATTGATCAGCAACGATGCCGAGCTCGATACGCTGCTTGACGCGCAGGAGGTAGAGCACATCTGCGAGGTCGTGCTTGCTGCCGAGGGCGTTGAGCGAAAAGTCGAGATTTCCCTTTCGTATGTCGATGAGGATGAGATGCGCGAGCTCAACCACGAGTGGCGCGGTATCGACCGTACCACCGATGTCCTCTCGTTTGAATGCGACTCGGCCTTTGACGAGGATATCCCAGCCGACGAGACGCTCGAGCTCGGCGATATCATCTTGGCCCCGCAGGTCATTGCCCGTCAGGCCCCCGGCTTTGGCAATAGCCCTGCCGATGAGTGCCGCCTGATGCTCGTGCATGGCATGTTGCATTTACTGGGCTACGATCATATCGTGGACGACGAGGCCGAGGTCATGGAGGCCCGCGAGGACGCCATCCTGCGCGATTTGGCGCTCGAGCGCGGCGAGGACCCCAAGCTGGTTCACGTCGGCCCCATCACCAACCATGCCCACGACTAGGAGCCGTCTATGATTCCCGGATCGAACAAGGACCATCCGTCCTTTTTAAAGTCGTTCTCCTACGCCATGGAGGGCTTCGTTACCGCCGTCAAGACCGAGCGTAACATTAAGGTCATGCTCGTGGCGGGTGTGTGCACTGTCATTGCCGGCTGCATCGTGGGGCTCGACATTGCCGAGTGGGCTACGATTATCATTTGCTGCGGCCTGGTGATTCACGGCGAGCTGTGCAACACCGCCATGGAGGCGATTGTCGATTTGGCGACCCAGGAGTTCCATCCGCTGGCAAAGCGTGCAAAGGATATCGCCGCCGCCTCCGTATACGTTCTTTCCATCACCGCCGCGATTGTGGGCTTGTTGGTATTTGCCCACGCGCTCGGCTTTATTTAGAAAGGGATCTTCATGTCCGACAATATGCAGCCTATCGATGAAACGCTGGACGACGAGTCCCTGGATGCCGTGGATGC
The DNA here is from genome assembly GCF_052066095.1 of Collinsella sp. HCP28S3_B9. Classification (NCBI taxonomy): domain Bacteria; kingdom Bacillati; phylum Actinomycetota; class Coriobacteriia; order Coriobacteriales; family Coriobacteriaceae; genus Collinsella; species Collinsella sp. HCP28S3_B9. Next base: position 32,653 of record NZ_JBQHST010000012.1, on the reverse strand, counting down.
CGAAGCGACTGAGGCTTGCGAGGTCGAGGAGTTCGACCCGTTTGAGGGCATGAGTGACGAGGAGCTCGACGCCCTGTGCGACGAGGACGACAGCCTCGCGGGCTTTGGCGACGTTGAGCCCGGTTTCCGCAGCGGCTTCGTGGCCCTGGTCGGTCGCCCCAACGCCGGTAAGTCCACGCTGCTCAACGCCTGCTATGGCAAAAAGGTCGCCATCACCTCGCCGGTGGCCCAGACGACCCGCCGTCGCATGCGCGCCGTCGTCAATCGCCCTGGCTACCAGCTGGTTTTTGTCGATACCCCTGGTATTCACAAACCCAAGGACGGTCTGGGGTCCGAGCTCAACAAGAGCGCGTTGTTCGAGCTAAACGATGTCGATGTCGTCGCGTTTTTGATTGATGCCACCAAACCGATCGGCAGGGGAGACGCCTGGGTTGCCGAGCGCGTCAGATGCGCCCGTTCCAAGAAGGTTCTGGTGCTCACCAAGGCCGATGAGGCCGACCCCGCACAGGTCATGGAGCAGCTTAAGGCCGCCCACGAGCTCATGGAATATGACGATGAGATCGTGACGTCGTCGGTCAAGAACTTCAACGTCGATGCCTTCATCGAGACCGTTGCGCACTTTTTGCCCGAGGGCCCGCGTTGGTTCCCCGAGGACATGGGTACCGACGCTTCCGACGAGACGCTCGTTGCCGAGTTTGTGCGCGAGAAGGTCTTGCGCCGCACCCGTGATGAGATTCCGCACTCCGTTGGCGTAATCTGCGATGCGCTCGAGCAGACCAAGAAGGTGCTGCGCGTGCATGCCACCATTTACGTCGAGCGCGAGGGCCAAAAGGGCATCATCATCGGTAAGGGCGGCGAGATGATCAAGCATATCGGCATCGACGCCCGTCGCGATCTTGAGCGCATCTTTGGCACGCAGGTCTTTTTGGAGCTGGATGTGAAGGTAAAGGCCGGCTGGCGTGACGACGAGGCCCAGATTCGCCGTTTTGGCTACAACGCCGAGGACTAAGGGCGCGCGGCGCTCATGGCAGGCTCACGGACATATCGCACAAAGGTGCTCGTCCTCGATAAGACCAAGCTCAAGGAGACCGATCTGATCTTGACGATGCTCGATGAGCGGGGTCGGCAGGTCCGTGCCGTGGCAAAGGGCGCGCGCAAACCCGGCGGGCGCCTGGCGGCGCGCTGCGAGCTGTTCTGTACCGTCGATATGCTGCTCGCGCACGGACGGTCGCTCGACGTGGTTTCCCAGGCCGAGCTTATGGAGGCGCCGCTCGGCGCCGCGCCCGATTACGAGACGACCTGCGCCGCAAGCGCGATCGCCGAGGTCGCGCGCGTGTGCTCGTTCGAGGACGCCGAGGACCCGTTTACCTTTGCCATTACGCAGCGAGCACTTGCCCTGGTGGGCAGCAGGCTCGACACGGCACATATGGACCTGCTTGTGGCGGCATATGTCTTTAAGCTGCTGTCGCACGTTGGCTATCGACCCGATTTTTCGGCCTGCGTACTGTGCGGAGACCCCATGCTGTCGTATTTTTCGCCCCAGGCGGGCGGGCTCATGTGCGGGTCGTGCGCGTCGAGCGTTCCGGGTGCCGAGCTGGTGTCGACCGGCGAGGTCGCATGGCTGCGCGCCCTCATGTCCATGACCTTCGATGCGCTCATGGCCGAGAGGGTCGATCCCCATACTGCCGCCTTTTTGCTGGGGCTTTCGCATGTTTGGGCTGCGACGCACGCCGATCAGCGTCTTCGCGCGATGGAATTCATGTTGGGTCGGTGATGATGGGCATACGCGGTCCGCTTGTGGTAACATACCGACCTGTTGGTACCTCGACCTTGGATGCTCGCTCCACCGGCGGCTTCCCAGTCCGAGGCGAATAGAGTCGCCCGCGGGCGACGCGAAACGAAAGGTGAAACAATGACTGTTTCCAAAGAGCGCAAGGCGGAGCTGACTGCCCAGTTCGGTAACACCCCGGTCGACACCGGCAACCCCAAGGTTCAGGTCGCCATCCTGACCGAGCGCATCAAGGAGCTGACCGAGCACATGAAGTCCCACCAGAAGGACTTCCACACCCGTCGTGGTCTGCTCATGCTCGTCGGTCGCCGTCGTCGTCTTCTCTCCTACATCAAGAAGAACGACGTCGTCGAGTATCGTGAGCTCATCAAGGCTCTGGGCATCCGCGACAACATCCAGTAAGGATTTGTACATGCTAAGAGCGTCCTGCGCAGCGGGGCGCTCTTTTTGTGTAAGGGCGTGAACAATCACGCTCTGAAGCGTGGCGGGGGCAGGGGGCCCGCGTCACATGAGAAGCCCGCAGGCAAGGGGCCTGCGGGGTAAAGGAGAACAATGACACTCGTATCCAAGACCTTTGAGCTGTACGGCAAGACCTACACCTTTGAGTCGGGCGAGCTTGCCAAGCAGGCCACCGGCGCCTGTCTGGTCAAGCAGGGCGATACCACGATGCTCGACACCGTGGTCGTCTCCAAGGAGCGCAAGAACTACGACTTCTTTCCGCTGACCGTCGACTTCAACGAGAAGATGTACGCTGCCGGCCGTATTCCGGGTGGCTACCTCAAGCGCGAGGGCCGTCCCAGCGAGAAGGCCACGCTCACGGCCCGCATGATCGATCGTCCTATTCGCCCGAGCTTCCCGGACGGCTTCCGCAACGAGGTGCACATCGTCGCCACCTCGCTCGTCGCCGACCAGGTCAACCCCTTCGACGTCATCAACGTCATGGGTGCCTCCCTGGCCATGACGCTCGGCGGCGTGCCCTTCGAGGGCCCGCTTGCGTGCGTGCGCATCGGCCGCAACGTGGAGACCGGCGAGTTTATCGTCAACCCCACCTATGAGGAGCGCGAGAACTCCGATTTGGACCTGGAGCTGGGCGGCTCTGCCGACTTCATCTCGATGGTCGAGGCCGGCGCCGATGAGATCTCCGAGGACGATATGCTCGCCGCCATGAAGTTTGGCCAGGAGGCCCTCGCTGCCTTCTGCCAGGCTCAGGACGAGTTCGTTGCCGAGTGGGAGCAGGTCAACGGCGCTATCGTCAAGAAGGAGTACCCGCTTGACCAGCCCGTCGAGGAGGTCCAGGAGCGCATCTTCGCCCACTACGACGAGATGGCAGCCGCCCTTCGCGACGCCGACAAGCTCTCCCGTATCGGCAAGGTCGAGGCTCTGAAGGAGTCCATCCGTGCCGAGTTCACCGAGGAGGAGCAGGCCGCTTGGGAGCGCGAGATCCCCGTGGCACTCAAGAAGCTCGAGAAGAAGGCCATGCGCACCATGGTCGTCGAGACCGGTGAGCGCGTCGACGGCCGTGCCGCCGATGAGATCCGCCCCATTATGGTGAAGGACAACTACCTGCCGCTCGTTCATGGCTCCGGCCTGTTCCAGCGCGGCCAGACCCAGGTGCTCTCCGTCCTGTCGCTCGGCATGCTCAACGAGGGCCAGCGTTTGGATACCATCGAGCCCACCGAGGGCAAGCGCTACATGCACCACTACAACTTCCCGCCGTTCTGCACCGGCGAGACCGGCCGCATGGGTAGCCCCAAGCGCCGCGAGATCGGCCACGGCAACCTGGCCGAGCGCGCCCTGCTTCCGGTGCTCCCCGACGAGAACGAGTTCCCCTACGCCATCCGCGTGGTCTCCGAGGTCATGGAGTCCAACGGCTCCTCTTCGATGGCTTCGACCTGCGGCTCCACGCTCGCCCTCATGGACGGCGGCGTGCCCATTAAGCGCCCGGTCTCCGGTATCGCCATGGGTCTGATTCAGGAGGAGGGCAAGACCGTGGTCCTGTCCGATATCCAGGGTCTTGAGGACTTCCTGGGCGATATGGACTTTAAGGTCACCGGCACCACCGAGGGCATTACCGCTCTGCAGATGGACAACAAGGCCACCGGCCTTACCTTTGACATCCTGGCCCGCGCCCTGCAGCAGGCCAAGGAGGGTCGCGCCTTCATCCTGCAGAAGATGCTCGATGTGATCCCCGAGCCGCGCCACACCACGCGCAGCACCGCTCCGCGCATCGTCTCCATCCAGGTTCCGACCGACAAGATCCGCGACGTCATCGGTTCCGGCGGCAAGGTCATCCGCGGCATCCAAGACGAGACCGGTGCTTTGGTCGACATCCAGGAGGACGGCACTGTCTTTGTCGGCGGCACCGGCGAGTCCGTCGACCAGGCTGTCGAGCGCATCAAGCTCATCATCAAGGTTCCCGAGCCGGGCGAGGAGTACACCGGTCGCGTGGTCTCCATCCAGCCCTTTGGCGCCTTTGTCAACCTGCTGCCCGGTAAGGACGGCCTGCTGCACATCTCCCGCGTCGCCAAGGGTCGCGTGGAGAAGGTCGAGGATGTCCTCAACGTGGGCGACGAGGTTAAGGTCGTCGTCATCGAGGTCGACGATCGCGGCAAGATCTCGCTCGATCGTCTGGATAAGCCCGAGGCTCCGGCTCGTGCCGAGGGTGCCTCCGAGGGCGACGGTGAGCACTTCCAGCGCCGTGAGCGTCCGCGTCGCGAGCGCTCCGAGCGCAGCGACCGTCCGCGCCGTCCCGGTGACAACGGAGGCCGCAAGCCCCGCCGTCACCACGACGCCGAGTAACAGCCGTACATAAGCAGCTCAACAAGGGCGACTCCGGACAGGGGTCGCCCTTTTACTATTCCCGGCGGGGTCCGCGGGTAAAGTTTCCTGCTCTACAGTCCTGCTCGCACGGAGAGCACATTAAGTGCTCTCCGGCTCGTGCGGAACTCGCGATAAACTTTACCCGCGGCCCCCGCCGGGAATAGCAAAAGGGCTGGTGGGTGCGGGTTTCGATTTTGTCAGATAGTCTATTCAGTTATCTGAATTCAGATCTTTAGATAATCGCATGTGCGGCATTACCCCAGATAAAACCGACCAAAATAAACCTGTCCCTTTTTGGCAGGTTTCCCGTGGGGCGGGCACTGATGAAGTTTATCGCGAGTTCCGCACGAACAGGAGGCCACTTAATGTGGCCTCCGTCGTGAGCAGGACTGTAGAGCAGGAAACTTCATCAGTGCCCGCCCCACGGGAAACCGGCGGGATAGACCAGTTCAGATGGGGCTTTGATGCATGGGTGGTCTGTTGGTGGGCAAATGGGTATCATAATGCGGTTACTGCATCGACTCCGTGATGCATGTTTGTACGTTCCCGGCGGTCGGTTTGCCAGAAGCGCCCCGTCGGTTGTTCCAGACCCGTTTCGAAGAAAGGAAACCGCACGAACCTATGGCAGCTAAAAAATCATCTCCCTTGAAGATCATTCCGCTCGGAGGCCTTGACGGCATCGGCAAGAATATGACGGTCTTCGAGTGCGGCGACGACATGGTGCTCGTCGACGCCGGCCTTATGTTCCCCGACGACTCCCAGCCCGGTATCGATTTGGTGCTTCCCGACTACACCTATGTTCTGGAGAACGAGGAGAAGCTCCGCGGCATCATCGTCACCCACGGCCACGAGGACCATACCGGTTCGCTTCCGTACCTGCTGCAGGACCTCAACAACAAGGTGCCCATCTTCTCGAGCAAGCTGACGCTTGGTTTCATCGAGGGCAAGCTTTCCGAGTTCCGCATCCGCGCGCCCAAGTTCCGCGAGGTCAAGGGCGGTAGCCATGTCAATCTTGGTGGCATTTCGCTCGACTTCTTCTCTATGACGCACTCAATTCCGGGCGCTTTGGGCGTATTCATTCGCACCAACCAGGGCACCGTTATGCACACGGGCGACTTTAAGCTCGACCAGACGCCCATCGATGGCGTCACGCCCGATTATGCCGCCATCAGTCGCTTTGCCAAGCAGGGCATCGACCTGTTGCTTTCCGACTCCACCAACGCCACGGTTCCGGGCTTTACCAAGTCCGAGGCCGAAGTCGGCCCCAACTTGCTGCACGCCATCAAGAATGCCCCGGGCCGCGTGTTCGTCGCGTCGTTCTCGAGCCATATCCATCGCCTGCAGCAGATCTGCGACGCCGCCCGCAAGTGCGGCCGCAAGGTCGTCGTGACCGGACGTTCCATGCTCACCAACACCCGCGTGGCGCGCGAGCTGGGCTACCTCAACATCGACGATGCCGATATCATCGATGCCTTCGATATCGATAACCTGCCTGACGACAAGATCGTCGTCATGTGCACCGGCTCTCAGGGCGAGCCGCTGTCGGCGCTGTCCCGTATGGCCAACGGCGAGCACAAGACGCTCTCCATCCACGAGGGCGATACCGTCATCCTCTCGGCGACCCCTGTTCCCGGCAACGAGAAGGCCGTCCAGCAGGTCGTCAACAGCCTGGCCAAGCTTGGCTGCGACGTGTGGGACAAGAACCGTGCCCTCGTCCATGTCTCGGGTCACGGCAGCCAAGAGGAGCTCAAGCTTCTGATGGCCATGGCCAAGCCCACCTACTTTATGCCGGTTCACGGCGAGGCCGTGCACCTGCGTGCCCATGCCCAGCTTGCCCGTAAGATGGGCATTAAGGATGATCACATCTTTATCCTCGATAACGGTGACACGCTCGAGATGCGCGGTGGTATTGTCAAGCGCGGCACGCCCGTCGAGTCCGGCGTCGTCTACGTCGACGGCCTGCGCATCGGTGATACCGACCCCATCGTCCTGCGCGATCGTCAGAAGCTCGCCAATGACGGTATGGTCACAGCCGTCGCCATCGTCTCGCTCAAGCACAAGAAGATCGAGGCTATTGAGTTCTCGGGCCGTGGCGTCTCCTTTGCTATCGACGATCAGTTCTCCGAGGATGCCTCCGCATCCATCATGAAGACGATCGAGAAGGGCAAGTTTAGCTTTACGAGCAGCGGCTCCGATGCCATTCGCAAGGCCGTGCGCGATTCGCTCTCCAACTTCATTTGGAGCCGTACGCGCACCCGTCCGATGATCATCCCGGTCGTCATGGAGGTTTAGTTTGGCGCGCGGATCTGCACAAAACGCCAAAGGCAATAAAGCCAACAACCAACCGGCATCTGCTAAGGGTGCCGGTTCCCATCTTCGTGCCAATAAGGGCCACGAGGCCGAGTTCGACGATGTTGAGCCCCTGGTCGAGCCTTCGGCCAACCGCGATATCGCCGGCGTGGTCATTGCCGTTTTGGCGATTGCGTCTTTCATTGCCGTGATTTCTCCGGCAACGGCACCCGTGACGGCAGTGGTTGCCGGTTTCTACCATCTTGGCTTTGGCCTGGGCGCCTACGTGCTGCCGATCGTCATTTTGCTGTTTGCCGCTACGCTCTTTTTGGGTGAGGACTCGCCGCTCAACATTCGCTCGGTCGCGGGTGGCGCCGTTGTCTTTATCGCCGTCGTCTCCATTCTTTCGTTGATGGTGCCGGGCACGAGCGATTCGTGCGACCTCATGTTTGTGCCGCAAAACCTGTCCGCCTCGGGTGGCTACATCGGTGCGTTTATTGCGAGTGCGCTGCAGAATGCCCTGGGTAAACCTATCGCGATGGTGGTCCTGTTGGGTTTGGCCGTCGTTGGCTTTGTCATCATCGGCTTTTCGGTGGGTGGCGTTTTGCGCTCTGCGCGCGATCGCGCTGCCGATTTTGCCGAGCGCCGTCGTGCCGATGTCAATGCGAGCCCGTGGGGCGACGAAGAGGCCCTGTCGGTTCCCGGCGTCGCCCGTCCGCACCTGAGCATTCTTCGTCAGAAGGGCTCCGATATGGCCGTGACCACGGTCATGGGCAATGACGCGGACCCTGTTCTGGACGATGATGACGAGGACGATGATCCGTTTGTCGACGTGTCCGAGGCCGTGGAGGCCGAGCGCGCCAAGACCACGCTTCTGCCGCGTCGCCATGCCAAGAATGGCAAGTCCGCGCCCAAGCTCAACACGAGTGAGCCCGACCCGTCTTGGTCCGATAGCGAAATCGAACTCACCGCGGGCGATGACGAGGATGACGAGTGTCCGCTCGAGACCGCCAAGACAACTTTGCTGCCGCGTCGCCAAGACAGGCGAGGACAGGTCACCGGACAGCTTTCGATGGAAGACGACCCGGACAAGGTCGACGAGTCCGAGCCGCCGTTTGCCGTGAACCCCGTGTCTGCTGCCCCGCAGATCCCCGATTTCCTGAAGCACCCCAAGGTTGCCGATGCCTCCACCCCTACGGCTTCCGCTGCTCCTGTTGCAGCCGGCGATGGGGGAGCTGACGGCACTGCTGCCGATGTCGAGGGCGAGCAAGAGGATGGCCTCAAACTCCCGCCGCTCGAAATCCTGCACGCCAACCCGCAGTCGGCGTCCGCCGCGTCTTCTGACAAGGAGTTGGAGCAGACTGCCGAGTCGCTGCAGTCCACGTTGCTGGAGTTTGGCCGTAGCGCTCGCGTCGTCGGCTGGATTGCCGGTCCCACGGTGACGACCTTTAAGCTGCAGCCCGGCGAGGGCGAGCGCGTGAGCAAGATTTCGAGCCTCGAGGACGATATCGCGCTTTCGCTTGCCGCCCAGTCGGTGCGTATCTTTGCGCCGATTCCCGGCACCTCGCTTGTGGGTATCGAGATTCCCAATCGCAAGCGCCAGAACGTTAACCTGGGCGACGTGCTTCCCTATGTGAAGGGCGGTCCGCTCGAGCTGGCCATCGGCCGCGATGCCGAGGGTACGCCGGTTGTCGCCGACCTCGCCAAGATGCCCCACCTGCTTATTGCCGGTACCACCGGTTCCGGTAAGTCGGTCATGATCAACTCCATCATCACGACCCTGCTCATGCGCGCCCTTCCCGAGGACGTTCGCTTGATCATGGTCGACCCCAAGCGCGTTGAGCTTGCCGGCTATAACGGCCTGCCCCATCTCTATGTGCCCGTGGTGACCGAACCCAAGCAGGCTGCGAGTGCCTTGCAATGGGCTGTTTCCGAGATGGAGCGTCGCCTGAAGGTGTTCGAGCGCCTCAACGTTCGCAAGATCTCGACGTATAACGAAAAGCAGGCTGCCGGCGAGTTCGAACACTACGATAACCCGCCGCAAAAGATGCCCTATCTGGTCATTATCATCGACGAGCTTTCGGACCTGATGATGGTTGCCGGCAAGGATGTCGAGGCCTCGATCGTTCGTATCGCCCAGCTGGGCCGTGCCGCCGGTATTCACCTTATCGTGGCTACGCAGCGCCCCAGCTCCAACGTGGTGACGGGCCTCATTAAGGCCAACATCACCAATCGTATCGCCTTTAACGTGGCCACGGGCATCGATTCCCGCGTCATTATCGACCAGATGGGCGCCGAAAAGCTCACCGGTTTGGGCGACATGCTGTTCTCCAAGGTCGACTGGGGCAAGCCCCGCCGTATCCAGGGCTGTTTTGTCTCGGATGACGAGATCAACGAGATCGTCGAGTTCGTTAAGTCGCAAAGCGAGCCCGACTACCACGAGGAGATTCTGTCTGCCGTGGCGCCTGCTTCCATGTCCATGGCTGGTGGCGGCGGTATTGTCCGCATGGGCGTTGCCGAGCCGCAGGATGACGACCCGCTTATCTGGGAGGCCGCTCATATTGTGGTGGAATCGCAGCTTGGCTCCACATCTGGCCTGCAACGCCGCCTCAAGGTTGGCTATGCGCGCGCCGGGCGTATTATGGACATGCTGGAAGAAAAGGGCGTCGTCGGCCCGCCCGACGGTTCCAAGCCGCGCGAGGTCCTGCTGGATGACGAAGGGCTTGCCGCGCTGGAGTCTGTCGACGCCGAGATGGTACGTGAAGATCGTGAGTTTGGAGGATTCTGATGGCTGCACGCTTTGGTGACATGCTGCTCGAGCAGCGTCGCCGGATGGGCCTTTCCATCCAGCAGGTCGCCAACACCATCAAAATCAGGCCGCAGATCATCGAGTTTTTCGAGACTGGTAACTTTGCATCGATGCCTCCGCGTGGCTATGCGCAGGGCATGATATCGAGCTACGCTCGCTTTTTGGGGCTTAACCCGCGCGAGGTCGTCAACGCTTATTTTGACGACCTCATGGCATATGAACGCGATACCTCGCAGCAGGGCGGTCGTTTTCAGGATGCTGCCGGCTACGTTAACTCGCGTTCTTCGGTCGATAACGGTCGTTTTTTGATGGTTCAGGGTGGTCGTACGACACGGTACGGCCAGCGCCCTCCGCAAGCGGGCTATATCACCGAGACGGGCTCCAGCGAGGAAATTCGTTCTCAGCGAGATCGTTTTCGCAGTACGCCCCTGCCAGATGACCGTGCGCTTCCCGCCGCTCGCGGGTTGAGTCGCGATCCTCGCGCCGGTTACGGCGACGGTGGATACTCCGGTCGTAGCTATCGCGGAGTACCCGCCGGGCGTTCCCGCGATGGCTATTCCGACGCCGATACCACGCAGGTGACGCCGCGCCTCCGTTCGCAATCCCAGCCCTATGGGCAGCGCTCTTCGGTGCCTCGCTCTGGCCAGCGCGGCTATCAGGGCCGTGGCGAGCTTGCGCCGCGTCCGGGCCGGCGGGGTTCGCAGCGCCAGAGTAGCTATCGTGGTCGTCCCGATAGCGGTCGCGGCCGCATACCGCAGGGTAATGGTCGTGGTAGCTCCAATCGCGGACGCGGCGTTGGGCGCGCCTCTCAATACAACACGATCGATCCGCGCATTATTTACGTCGGCATCGGTGCCGTGGTGCTGCTGTTGATTTTGCTCATCGTGGTACTCCTGCGTGGTTGCGGCTCTGCTGCACCCGAGTCGACGCCCGAGACACCCGTGGCTACCAAGACGACGACTAAGAAATCTTCCAAGAAGACCGAATCCACTGACGAGGATGAAGACGCCGACGAGGCGACGGATGCGGCCGGTTCCGATGCCGCCAAGGCGACGGTCAAAACGGAAGAGGACGAGGTCACCAAGGTCAAGGTCTCTGTTGCCAAGGGCAAGACCGCCTGGATCGAGGTCAAGGTCGACGGTAAATCGGTCTATGGCGCTCAAGCGACCGGTCCTTTTGAGCAGGAGTACACGCCCGAGTCCTCGATTGAGATCACCACGTCCAAGCCCTCCGATGTCACGGTCACCAAGAATGGTGAAAAGGTTCGCTATGACACCAAGACATCGGGTGTGGCGCGCGTGACCATTACCGTTCCCAAGAAGGAGACCGCTGACTCCGCGAACGGCGATAATGCCGGCGGTACCGATAATGCCGACGGCACCGATGCCCAGTCTACCGTCGGCACCGACACGGCATCCGACGACCAGACAGTGAACGATACAGATGACTATTCGTACGACAGCTACTAAGGCTCCCCGTACCGAAAGGAAGAACCATGGCTAAAGATTCCAGCTTTGACGTTGTGTCCGAGGTTAACATGCAGGAGGTCGATAACGCCTTCCAGCAGACCGCCCGCGAGATTTCCCAGCGCTATGACCTTAAAGACTCCGGCGCCACCATCGAGCTTTCGAAGGGCGACAAGCTCTTTACGATTAACGCTCCGGCCGATTTTGTCTCCAAGCAGATCATCGATGTTTTGAGCTCCAAGCTCATCAAGCGCGGTATCGACCTCAAGGCTGTCTCTTGGGACACCCCGCAGGCGGCTTCGGGCGGTACCGTGCGCGTGCTCGGTCATATCGTCGAGGGCATCGACCAGACGACCGCAAAGAAGATCAATAAAGACATCAAGGATCAAAAGCTTAAGGTCAAGGTGACCATCGAGGCCGATAAGCTGCGCGTTTCCTCGGCTTCTAAGGACGCTTTACAGACGGTGATTCAGTTCCTGCGCGACCAGGACTACGGCCAGCCGCTGCAGTTTACCAACTACCGCTAATTTACTCGAAAGGACCGCTCTCCAACATGGATACTCCGTTGGGTTCCGTACTCTATATCACGCTTGGCTGCGCCAAGAACGAGGTCGATACCGACCGCATGCGTTCGCTGCTGGCCGCTGCGGGCTACGAGGAGGCATTCGATCCTCAGGATGCCGATATCGCCATTGTCAATACGTGCTCGTTTCTTACCTCGGCGACGTCTGAGAGCATCGAGACCACGCTCGAGCTCGCTAACGAGGTGCAGGACGGCGTTCGCTCCTGCCCCATTGTCATGTGCGGTTGCGTGCCGTCTCGTTACGGCGACGACCTGCCCGACGAGCTGCCCGAGGTCGCGGCATTTGTGAAGGCCGGTGAGGAAGACGGTATCGTCTCTGTCATCGATGGCGTTCTTGGTGTGGAGCGTGAAACCGCTGCCTATATCCCGCAGGTCAAGCGTACCGTCGAGGGCGCTGTCGCCTACGTCAAGATCTCCGATGGCTGCAATCGTTTTTGCAGCTTCTGCATGATTCCCTACATTCGCGGTCGCTATCATTCGCGCAATGCCGAAAGCATTATCTCCGAGGTGCGCGACCTGGTTGCCGGCGGTGTGCGCGAGATCGTGCTGATCGGCCAGGACACGGGCATTTGGGGCACCGACTTTGCCGATGAGGACGCCGCCGAGGCCTCACCGCGCAATCTGGCGCAGCTGCTGCGCGCCGTCGCCGAGGCTGTGCGCCCGCACAACGTCTGGGTTCGTGTGCTCTATCTGCAGCCCGAGGGCATGACCGACGAGCTTATCGAGACAATCCGCGATACGCCCGAGGTGTTGCCCTATATCGATATCCCCGTGCAGCACTGCGACGCGCGCATCCTCAAGGCCATGCGTCGCTCCGGTTCGCGTCAGGAGCTCGAGGAACTGTTCCGCGATCTTCGTGATCGTATCCCCGGCATCGTGATTCGTTCCACGGCCATGGTCGGCTTTCCGACCGAGACCGACGACGAGTTCCGTGATCTTATCGACTTTATGGACACCGTCGGCTTTGACTATACGAGCGTCTTTGCCTACTCGCGGGAGGAGGGCAGCCTGGCCGCCAATATGGAGGGCCAGGTCGATGAGGAGGTCAAGCTCGAGCGCGCCCAGGAGGCCATGGATCTGGCCGAGTCGCTGGGTTTTGCCGCCACGGCAGCCCATGTGGGCGAGCGCGCCCAGGTAATCGTCGACGGTATCGAGGAGACCGAGGACGGCGCCGAGCTGATCGGTCATGCCTGGTTCCAGGCGCCCGATTCCGATGGCGCGGTGCATCTGGACGCCAGCGAGGCGTCCGTGGGCGATATTTTGACCGTCGAGTTTACCGATAGCTTCTGCTATGAGCTTATCGGCCATGTTGTGGAGTAGGAGAGCGTCGTGGCAAACGAGAGCAATAAGGAACTGACGAGCGTTTGGACGCCCGCCAACATCGTGACGTGCGTTCGCATCGTCTTTATTCCGGTGTTCATGATCGTCTCGGCCCTGTCTCACGCGAGCGTTGCCTGTACGGACTGGAGCACCTTCGACGGCCCGCTCGCCGCCGCTGCCTTCATTCTGTATGTGATCCTGTCGTGCACCGATAAGGTCGACGGCTATCTGGCGCGCTCACGCAACGAGATCACCGATTTCGGCAAGTTCTTGGACCCCATCGCCGACAAGTTGCTGGTGTTCTCGGCCTTGCTGCTGTTCTTGGATTTTGGCGCGGTGACCGTGTGGTCCGTGTTCATTATCCTGTTCCGCGAGCTGTTGGTGAGCGCACTTCGCATGGTCGCGAGTGCTGCCGGTGTGGTCGTTGCCGCCGATAAGCTCGGCAAGTACAAGACGGCGACCACGATGGTCTCCATCTGTGGCTATCTGTGCGTCTTTGCGATGGCCGGTCTTCAGCTGGGGCCGGCGTCGCTGCTGCTCGGTGTCTATTCGGTGTCGCGCTTCCTGTACGTCATCGCTGTCATTTTGACCATTATCTCGGGTGCCCAGTACTTCTGGAACTGCCGTAAGATCGTCTTTTCGGTCTAGGTCCTGGTGGGTATGACGGAGTCTTATTTGCAGATCGCCGCAAACAACGAGGAGCTGGCGCGCGATATTGTCGAGCGCGCGAGTGCCCGTGGCGTGACGGTGTCGACGGCGGAGTCGCTGACGGCGGGCATGATCGCCTCGACGATTGCCGATATCCCGGGTGCCTCGGCGGTGCTTCGTGGCGGTGCGGTGACCTACTGCGATGAGATCAAACATCGCGTGCTCGGCGTCGAGCAGGAAACACTCGATCGGTTTAGCGCCGTGTCGCATCAGACGGCGCGTGAGATGGCCGCGGGCTCGCTGGACCTCTATCAGAGCGATGTCGCCGTGAGCGCAACGGGCTACGCTGGGCCCGGCGGCGGTACCGAGCAAGACCCCGCCGGCACGTTCTATATCGGCTGGGCGTATCGCGCGGCCGATGGGGGAGCGACGGTCGTTGAGTCTGCGCGCTGTCACTACGAGGGTGATCGGTCGTGCGTCCGTGCCTATGCGGTCGCTGAGGCTTTGGAACGCATTGTCCGCGTGCTCAATTCCATGGAATAGACGTGTTTTAAGGGGCCTTAGGGCCCCTTAATTGTGGAGATAGGGACCTTTGGCAAGGAATGCGCTTGCGCTGGCACATGTCTTTAATTTGTACGAGCACTCGTATTTGCGATTGGCATGGTCAAGCTTTTGGTCGGCGTTTGGTCGGCGTTTGGTCGGGTTTTGGAATGGACGGGTGCATATGATGAACCTGAACGGTTGACCACGAACAGCCGTTCGTTTATCATCGATTCAGGTTGTTAAGAGGAGGGCTATTCATGGCCAAGAATTCAGGTCCCGTACGTACCGTTCATACGCGCACGACGGGTAAAGAGCGCGACGAGATGATCGCCACTACCAAGGCCGAGATCGAGAAGAAGTTCGGCCAGGGTTCTATTATGAGGTATGGCGACGGCGGTCCCGAGCTCGAGGTCGAGGCTATTCCGACGGGCTCTCTGGCGCTCGATGCCGCCTTGGGTATCGGCGGCGTGCCGCGCGGCCGTATCGTTGAGATTTATGGCCCCGAGTCCTCCGGTAAGACAACGCTTTCGCTCGAGATTCTTGCAGAGGCGCAGGCCATGGGCGGTGTCGTGGCTTTTATCGACGCTGAGCATGCGCTTGATCCCACCTACGCCGCGCGCATCGGCGTCGATATCGACGAGGTGCTGATTTCCCAGCCCGATACGGGTGAACAGGCGCTCGAGATCGTTGACATGCTTGTACGTTCCGGTGCCATCGACGCCATCGTCGTCGACTCTGTTGCCGCTTTGACTCCGCGTGCAGAAATCGAGGGCGAGATCGGTGACACGACGGTGGGTCTGCAGGCTCGCTTGATGAGTCAGGCGCTCCGCAAGCTCGCCGGCTCGCTTGCCAAGTCCAACACAACCTGCATCTTCATTAACCAATTGCGCGAGAAGATCGGCGTCATGTTCGGCAACCCCGAGACCACCACAGGCGGCCGCGCACTCAAGTTCTTCTCTTCCGTGCGTATCGATATTCGCAAAATCGATACCATCAAGCTCAAGGACGAGGTTATCGGCAATCGCGTTCGTGCCAAGGTCGTTAAGAACAAGGTGGCTGCTCCGTTCCGCTCGGCCGAATTTGACATCATGTATGGCACTGGCATTTCTAAAGAGGGCTCGATTCTGGATATGGCTGTCGAGTGCGGCATATGCAAAAAGATGGGGTCTTGGTTTGCCTATGGTGAGGACAAACTCGGCAACGGTCGCGAGGCCGCTAAGACGTTCCTGCGCGAGCATCCCGATTGCGCCGACGAGATCGAGCACAAGGTTCGCCTTGCCTGCGGTCTTGAGTATGACGATGATGCCCCCTCCGAGGTTGAGTTGACCGATCAGCCCGCCCCCGAGGAGTTTGACGAGCTGTATGCCATCGATGGCTCCGCGATGCTCGACGATGACGACGAGTAACGGTTGCCGACATGTCGTATACGGTGACCGAGGCTAGGGTCGTTTTTCCGGATAAGAAGACGGCCTCCTCGTTCTCGAGCGGTTATGCGTCTAAAAAGCCCTGTGCACATATCGATTGCGATCTGGAGGGCGGTTTTGAACGGTCCATTTGGATTCCCGTGCGTGTGGCACGTGTGTACGTTCAGAACCGTCCCGATCTTCCCTGCGGCTGGGATGACTTTCGCGAGGCGGTACAGCTTATCGAATGCAAATGTGCGCTCACCATGGTGACCGAGATGCTTTCGCGTCGTGATCATGCTACGGGCGAGGTACGCGATAAGTTGGCGCGCTATGGCTTTCGTCAGCCCGCGATCGACTTTGCCGTCAATCGTGCCATCGAGTATCGTTTTTTAGATGAGAACCGCTTTTGCTCGTACTTTATCGAGGAGCGTAAGCGTCGTGGTTGGGGGCAGCGCAAAATCGAGACTGAACTGAAGCGTCGCCATGTTGCACTTGATGAGATTCCAGGGTATCCCGAGGCTTATTTTGCCGAGGATGACGACTTGGCTCGCGCATCGGCTTTGCTCGCTAAGCGTCGCGTTCCCGAGGCACGTGCATTCGAAAAGCTCGTCAGATTTTTGATGGGCAAGGGCTTTTCTTATCACATTTCCGCGGATGCCGTTAAGGCGCGCCTCGATGCCTTAAGCGAGAAATGCGACGTTTAAGCATGCGCACGTTACGCTCCTGCCGTTCACCGCTCGATAGGCGCCGTGCTGGGTGCGTTGATTTGACAGTTGTTGCGGTTCAACGTAGGATAATAACTGTCATTTGCATTGTGATATGTGCTCATCTGCGATGAGTTTGTTTATATGTTTATCTGTATCCGACCCGCATAAGCTGCGCCCATATTACTCAAATGTCGCGAGCCGTTCGTATGGACGGTTCGCTTTGTTGTGTAACGAATCCATAAAAAGGAGTGAGCATGCCGCTTATCATTGCAGCGCTCGTTGGCATTGTTTTGGGTGCCATCGTCGCCATTGCCTACATGCGCACCGCCAAGCAGGGAAGTCTTCACGAGGCCGAAGAAAAGATTCAGTCGGCACACGCGCAGGCAGAGTCCCTGATCGGTGATGCTAAGCGTCAGGCCGAGACCCTCAAAAAAGAGGCTCTGCTCGAGGCTAAGGAAGAGATCATCAAGAACAAGCAGGCCGCCGAGGCCGAGGACAAGCAGCGTAAGAGCGAGATTCGCGCGCTCGAAAATCGCGTGATGCAGCGCGAGGAATCGCTCGACCGACGCAACGATGCACTCGATAAGCGCGAGCATCAGCTGTCCAGCCAGGCCGGTCAGGTCGAGAAGCGCTCTCGCGAACTTGAGGAGCTTTGCGCCAAGCAGACCTCCGAGCTCGAGCGTATTGCCGACCTTACGCGCGAGGATGCTCACAAGGAGCTGCTCGACAAGGTCCGCGGCGAGGTTACCCATGAGGCGGCCACCATCATCCGTGAGTCCGAGCAACAGGTCCGCGCCGAGTGCCACAAGACCGCTCAGGAGATTCTCTCCCTGGCGATCCAGCGTTGTGCCGCCGACCATACCGCCGAGGTCACCGTCACGTCCGTTCATATTCCCTCCGATGATCTTAAGGGCCGTATCATCGGTCGCGAGGGTCGTAACATCCGTACTTTCGAGCAGGTTTCCGGCGTCAACCTTGTGATCGACGACACCCCCGAGACTGTCGTGCTTTCGAGCTTTGATCCGGTCCGTCGTGAGACCGCCCGCGTGGCGCTCGAGAACCTCATTGCCGACGGTCGTATTCACCCCGCCCGCATCGAGGAGATGTACCACAAGGCCGCTGACTTGGTTCAGCAGCGTGTGCTCGAAGCCGGCGAGCAGGCCGCCTTCGATACCGGAATCCACGACCTGCATCCCGAGATCGTCAAAACCCTGGGCGCTCTGCGCTACCGCACCTCGTTTGGTCAGAACGTGCTACAGCACTCGCTTGAGGTCTCCGACCTGTGCGGCATCATGGCCTCCGAGCTTGGTCTGGATGTTGTGACCGCCAAGCGCGCGGGTCTTCTGCATGACCTGGGCAAGGCCATCGATCACGACGTTGAGGGTCCGCATGCTGTGATTGGCGCCGAGCTTGCCCGCCGTTATGGCGAGAAGCCCGTTATCGTCCACGCAATCGAGGCCCATCATGCCGATGTCGACCCCAACACGGTGCTCGACGTTCTGGTCCAGGCTGCCGATGCTGTTTCCGCTTCTCGTCCCGGCGCCCGTCGCGAGTCGGCCGAGAGCTACATCAAGCGCCTTGAGAAGCTCGAGGAGATTGCCAACTCTCATGACGGCGTCGAGCGTACCTATGCTATGCAGGCCGGTCGCGAGGTCCATGTCATGGTTCAGCCGGACAAGATTTCCGATGCCCAGTCCACGGTGCTTGCGCACGATATCGCCCATCAGATCGAGGAAGAGATGGAGTATCCCGGTCAGGTGCGCGTTGTCGTGATTCGCGAGAGCCGTGCCGTCGATATCGCTAAATAACATGAACGACGCGAACGAGCTCATCTCATTTATCGCGTCGATGTCGGGGGAGGGCAACCTTCGCGTCGAGGAAAACCTTGGCGAGGGGTATGTCCGCCTCCGCGTTTCGGAGGCCGAGCGCCGTCAGGCCAAGCATGACATTCAGCATGTAGAGGACATTGTCATCGAGATGCTGCGTAATGCTCGCGATGCCGGAGCCGATAAGGTCTATCTAGCCACGACCAAGGAGGAGGGTGTTCGTACCCTCCTCTTCCTGGATAACGGTTCGGGTGTGCCGCAGGATATGCAGGAGCGTATCTTCGATGCCCGTGTCACCTCCAAGCTCGAGAGCATGAAGATGGACCGTTGGGGTGTTCACGGTCGTGGTATGGCGCTGTTCTCTATCAAGCAGAACACCGATGAGGCACGCGTTGTTACATCGGGCGTCGATTTGGGCTCAGCGTTTAAGGTGTGCGTTGACACCGATCGCTTGGCTGAGCGCGCCGACCAGTCGAGCTGGCCTCAGGCGGTTAAAGACGAAGACGGCCGCTATGTATGCGCTCGCGGTCCTCACAACATCATTCGCGCAGCCTGCGAGTTTGCCCTTGAGGAGCTGCGCGACTGCGACGTGTATCTGGGCTCTCCGTCCGAGATCGCGGCGACCCTGTACGCCCAGGCTTCCAGTCGTCTCGATACGTCACGCCTGCTCTTTATCGATGACGAGTGTGAGCTTCCGGTTATCGATCGTTTAGGTCTCGCTTCGGATGCCGAGGATTTTATCCGGATTTGCTCCGGGCTGGGTCTCGAGATGTCCGAGCGTACTGCCCACCGTATTCTGTCAGGACAGATTAAGCCCGTTCGCGGTGTGTGCGCGCGCCTGCTGCGCGAGCGCGATTCCACCACGCATTTGCCGGCTTCAGTCGATCTTGCCAAGGACCGTCGAGGCCTTCGCATTGCCAAGGATGACATGGCGCAGTTTTCGCGTGCTGTCGAGCGCGACTTCAATGACCTCGCCGCCCGGTATTACCTCAATCTGTGCGGCGACCCTAAGATTCGCGTTTCACGTGATCGCATCACCGTGACGTTCGATCTTGCCAAAGAGGAGTAGCATCTTTACCGAGTCCGCTCGGTACGATACAGTTATTGCAGTTAAAACGTACTTTTAAACGCAGGAGTTTCTTCATGGATTGCCTGAAGGTATCAAGCAAATCATCGCCCGCGTCCGTTGCCGGCGCCATTGCCGGTATGGTCAAAGATGGCGTTCCCGTCAACATTCAGTGCGTCGGTGCCGGCGCCGTCAACCAGGCCATAAAGGCCGTTGCCATTGCGCGAGGTTTTCTGATTCCGACTGGCTTTGATGTCTCTTGTGCGCCGGTGTTCTCTGACATCCTCATTAACGGGGAGTCTCGCACGGCAATCCGTCTCTCTATCTACGTTCATCAGATTAATCGGGCTGCTATGGACAATGTCGTCATGGACGACGTTAAGCCTGTTGCGTAAGCGAGTTTTCGCACGTTTGTAGCACCTTTGTGCCCCGTCGATATCATCGTTAGGATGTAAGCTCATGGACCAGCGCTTCGTACGCGATATTCTTGCCGGTAAAACCTATTTTATCCGCACATTCGGCTGCCAGATGAATCAGCACGACTCCGAGCGCGTGAGCGGTTTGCTCGATTCCTATGGCTGTCTTATGGCGCTCGATCCGGAGCATGCCGATATTGTCGTATTCATGACGTGCTGTGTGCGCGAGGCTGCCGATACGCGCCTGTACGGTCAGTGCAATTCCTGCAAGAGTCTTCCTCCTTCTCCTTCGGGCAAGCGTGTGGTCGCCGTGGGTGGTTGCATCGCTCAGCGCGATGGCGAGGGCCTGCTCACCAACGTCGATAACGTCAACGTTATTTTTGGTACGCATTCGATTGCGCACGTGGCGGAGCTTATCGCCGAGGCGTTTATGGATGGCAAGCGCCATATCCGCACGAATGAGCATGAAGATACGGACGCCATGAGTATGCCGTGGCATCGCGAGACGCAGTATCATGCATGGGTGCCCATCATGACGGGCTGTAACAACTTCTGCACGTACTGCATCGTGCCGTACGTCCGTGGTCGCGAGAAGAGCCGCCCCTTCGAGGAGATTGTCGACGAGGTGACGGGTCTGGTGCGTCAGGGTGTGCGCGAGATTACGCTGCTGGGACAAAACGTAAACTCCTACGGTCGCGATCTCTTTGGCAAGCCGCGCTTTGCCGACCTGCTGCGCGCCGTGGGTGATACGGGCGTCGAGCGTATCTTCTTTACTTCTTCGCACCCCAAGGATTTGCTTCCCGAGACCATCGATGCTATGGCCGAGACGCCTGCCGTTATGCCGCAGCTTCACCTAGCCGTTCAGTCGGGTTCCACGCGCATCCTTAATGAGATGAATCGTCGGTACACGCGCGAGGATTATCTGGGCCTGGTCGACCGCATTCGTAACCGTATGCCCGAAATTGCGCTTTCGACCGACATCATCGTGGGCTTCCCGGGCGAGACCGAGGAAGACTTTGAGCAGACGCTCTCGCTTGCCGAGACGGTGCGCTATGCCCAGGCCTACACGTTTATTTACTCCAAGCGCGCCGGTACCCCGGCAGCTGAGATCTATGATCCCACCCCGCATGAGGTTATCCTTGAGCGCTTTAACCGTCTGGTCAAGGTTATCGAGACGACGGCATACGAGTATAACCAGGGCGAGCTTCACACCGTGGTACCTGCGCTTATTGAGGGCACGAGCAAGAAAAACGACGCTGTCCTTCTTGGTAAAAGTCCTAAGAACCAGACAGTGCATGCGCCGATTCCCGCTGGTTATAGCATCGATCAGCTTATCGGCAAAATCGTCGACGTCGATGTGGATGTCGCCAAGACGTGGTATCTGTCTGGCTCCGTTGTGGGTGAGCCTCGCTAATGGTTTTCCCCGGCACAAACCTTTCTGCCGTAGCGATCGTCGGTCCGACGGCGGTCGGCAAGAGTGATGTTGCCGACCGCCTGGCTGCTCGTCTGTCGTCTGAAGTGTTATCGTGTGACGCGATGCAAATCTATCGCGGTATGGATATCGGTACGGCCAAGATGATGCCCGAGGAGTGCTCGGTGCCCCTGCGCCTTGTCGATATCGTGGACCCGGGCGTCGCGTATTCTGCTGCGCTCTATCAGTCTGATGCCCGGGCGCATATCGAGCGTTTGCTTGGTGAGCAACGGCTTCCGGTCTTTTGCGGCGGCACGGGCTTGTATCTTAAGGCCGCACTCGATGAAATGGATTTTCCTTCGGGAGAGCTCGAGGACGAACGTCGCGCGGGTTATCAGGATCTTGCCGAGCGTATTGGCGAGAAAGCTATGCATGCCCTGCTTGCCGAGCGTGATCCGGAATCGGCTGCCGTGATTCATCCCCATAACGTGCGCCGCGTGATCCGTGCGCTCGAGATGCACGATGACGGTGTGTCGTATGCCCAGCAGAAGTCGAAATTCAGCGTTCCGCATGAGCGCTATCATGCCATGTGGTTTGGTCTGACGCGTAGCCGTGAAGTGCTGTATGAGCGCATCAACCTGCGTGTCGACCTTATGTTTGAGCAGGGGCTGGTTGATGAGGTCCGTGGCCTTATGGACCAGGGCCTGGGTGATGCACTCACGTCGATGCAGGCAATCGGTTACAAAGAGATTATTGATGCCTTGCGAGGCGCTATTACCATGGACGAGGCCCGCGAGCTTATCAAGATGCGCTCACGTCGCTATGCCAAGCGCCAACTTTCCTGGTTTAAGCGTGACGATCGCATCGTGTGGTTCGATATGGATGAGTTTACGGTCGATGAGGTCGTCGATGATATCTACCGTCGTATTGAGGCTGCCTAATGGCACGTTTTCCCTTGGTTCCCACGGCACCTGAACCTGAGCGTGCCGTCTTGGTTGGTGTTGAGTGGCGTGATAACGCCTGGCCGCTCGACCGTTCGCTCGACGAGCTCGAGCGCTTGGCTCACACTGCTGGAGCCCAATGCGTGGCACGCTTGTCTCAGCATCTGGTCAAACCTTATCCCAAATCGTTTATCGGCTCCGGTAAGGTCGAGGAGCTATGCGGTTTGGTGCATCGTATGGATGCGGATGTTGTAATCTTCGACGACGACTTGACTCCTTCACAGCAGTCATATCTTGAGAAAGCCGTGGGCGAACCGGTCAAGATTATTGACCGTACGGCGTTGATTTTGGATATCTTTGGCCTGCATGCCCAGACGCGTGAGGGTCGCTTACAGGTGCAGCTGGCTCAGTTGCAGTATCTGCTGCCCCGTCTGCGAGGTATGTGGAGCCACCTTGCTAAGGAACAGACGCGTGGCGGCATTGGATCGCGTTTTGGCCAGGGCGAAAGCCAGCTCGAGGTCGACCGTCGCCTGATTCGCGATAAGATCGCTGCGCTTCGACGCGAATTGAAACAGGTTGAACAACGTCGTGATGTGCAATCGAAAAGCCGTATTGAATCGCCGGCGTTTCGCGTAGCGTTGGCTGGCTACACCAATGCCGGTAAGTCGACGTTGCTTAATCGATTGACTGGATCCACGGTACTTTCGCAGGATAAGCTGTTTGCCACGCTCGATCCTACGACGCGTTCGTATCGTTTACCCGGTGGCCGTGGCATGACGATCACTGATACCGTTGGCTTTATTCAAAAGCTGCCCCATGGCCTGGTCGACGCGTTTAAATCTACGCTTTCCGAGGTGCTCGGCGCCGATTTGGTTCTTAAAGTTGTGGATGCTTCCGATGAGGATTACGAGCGTCAGCTTGAGGCGGTTGATCGTGTCCTTGACGAGATTGGTGCCGGTGAGCGCCTGACGCTTACCGTGTTCAATAAAATCGATCTGCTCGATAGCGTCGACCGCTTGAGCTTTCGCCGGCGCTATCCCGAGGCGGTATTGTTCTCGGCTCAGACGGGTGAGGGCCTTGATGACTTAGTCGATCGCATCGCTCGTGAAGCGGCCGCTACGGACGTGTTGCTCTCGGCCGATATCCCGTATCGAGAGGGCGCGTTAATCACGCTCGTGCACGAACAGGGAACCCTTCTGCACGAGGAATACCTCGAGGACGGCGTTCGTATTGTGGCAAAGCTTCCAGCCCGTATCGCACCGCGTCTCGAGCGTTATCGAACAGAGTAAATCAGCTCCAGTACACCCAAGATAACCGGTTGATGAAGCAGGTAGAACGGCAGCGCATGGCGCCCGAGACTTGCGAGCGCCGGGATGGGATTCGCATAGGCCCATCCCGGCGTCTCATAGTTTGCTTCCTGAGTCGTGTGGGCGGCAAAGAAGCCTGCAAGGTACATAAATAAGAATGGTATGACTGGATAGTAATCACCAGAGACAAAGTCTGGACCCGGGAAACCCAGCCAAGCTAAATAGGGGATAGGATAAATCGTTTTAGGAATGCTCCAGGTAAGGGCAAAAAGTGTGAGGCAAATTGCTATACCCCATACCGACGGCACTTTAGCGATTACCGGACGCGCGAGCGCGACAATGGCGGTGCAGGCCGCCATGCAGAACATGATGCCGAAGTTCACCGAGTCATCGACTGAGACGAGCGTCGTCGCGACCCATACGACAAAAGCGGCAGCGGCATATTTGACGGCACGCTTGATGTTGTTGCGCGAGAGGGTGCACATCCAGCCGGCAATAAACAAAAATACCCAACTGATGCTGGCACGCCACATGTCTTGGAAGATGGTCTGAGTAAACCAGGGCATATCCCAACCATAAAGATAAGAAAGATCGTAGCAAGCATGAAATCCTGCCATCGACAGCATGGTAAATCCGCGAATGGTATCAAAGACCGTGATGCGGTTTTGCATTACGAGAACCGGCGCATCAATCCAACGACCTTGCCCAGGATCGTCGGATTTGTCGCATAGATGGGCTCCATGGTGTCGTTTTCGGGCTGCAAGCGAACTCGTCCCTGCTCCTTGTAGAACGTTTTGACCGTTGCGGAGCCATCGATCATGGCCACAACGATCTCGCCATTCATGGCACTCTTCTGTTCGCGAACGATGATATAGTCGCCGTTAAGGATACCGACGTTAATCATTGAATTGCCGTGGACCTCGAGGATAAAAGACCCCTGGTCCGTTGCGATCTCGGTCGGGATGGTAAAGGTGTCCTCGATATTCTGCTCGGCAAGGATGGGGATCCCCGCGGCGACACGGCCCACGAGGGGTAGCGATACGGTTCCGCGGGGTGCCGTGGGCTCATCGGACTTTGAGATGGAGACGGAGGCTCCGTCCTCGTCAAAGAGCTCTAGGGCACGAGGCTTGGTGGCGTCACGTTTGAGCAGTCCGCGTGCTTCCAGTGCGGAGAGATGTGCATGTACGGTGCTAGGGGAGGAAAGACCCACAGCCGAAGCCATCTCACGCACGCTGGGCGGATAGCCCTTTTCCTGCTGATACTCCTTGATGAAGTCGTAAATCTGCTGCTGTCGCTTGGTAATTTTGCGAGCCATCAGGG
Source organism: Collinsella sp. HCP28S3_B9 (assembly GCF_052066095.1). Taxonomy (NCBI): domain Bacteria; kingdom Bacillati; phylum Actinomycetota; class Coriobacteriia; order Coriobacteriales; family Coriobacteriaceae; genus Collinsella; species Collinsella sp. HCP28S3_B9. The sequence goes on along the minus strand of NZ_JBQHST010000012.1, from coordinate 7,986 downwards.
ATTCCTCTCTACCTAACCCAAACAAATGTTCTATGTTTGCTTGACAGGAACAACTGTTCGAAGATAATAATAACCGAACACTCGTTCCCGCGCTAGACTTTTTGTCCTCGCGGCTTGATAAAACAGTTCTCGTCAAAAAACGCGAGAGGAGAACATGATGAATGCAACGGATATGGTCCAGGGAAACCTCGCCCTTAAGCTCGAGACGCCTGCGGCGCCGGCTTTCACGGTTGTCATAGGCGGCCGATCTGGGTTTCAAACACTGCCTGGCAAGCCCGTTCGCAGCCAGTGCGTCGCCACGACTTCGGCCCCCGTTCCTCTGAAGGCCTCGACGATTTTCGCCCTGGCCGTTGCGCTCACGCTCTTCTTTGTACTTGCTACCTCGATCTTCAGCGCTCGTCACGCCGCATATGCCGAGTCGGCATCTAACGTTACCTATGAGACCGTCCGTGTTCAGTCTGGCGATTCCCTGTGGTCGCTTGCTCAGGAGCATTCCGTTGACGGTCTTTCTACACAGGAGACTTCTGACATGATTCGCAGTGTCAATCATCTGGAGCATGGGTCACTCGATGCGGGTGACGTTCTTAAAGTTCCTGCGCGTTCGTAAGATTTAAACTCCGGCACATGGTACCCTTGTTATCGTTTTTGAGGGAGGTACCATGCGCTGTCCCAGATGCGGCAATGCACATACCCGTGTTGTCGATTCCCGTATGCAGGAATCTAATAACACCATTAAACGCCGTCGTGAATGTTGTTCGTGCAACTATCGCTTCACAACATTCGAGCGATGCGAAGACCCCATCGAGGTCATCAAATCTGACGGGTCAAAGCAGCGGTTCGATCGCAATAAGCTGCTGGTCGGCTTAATGCGCGCTACGATTAAGCGCGACATCGACACGAAAAAGCTCAATGAACTCATCGATGACATCGAGGTGGAGCTGCGTTCCCGTACGCTGACGGCTGTTACGTCCCACGACCTGGGCGATATGGTGCTTAAGCGCTTGGCCAAGATCGACAAGGTGGCCTACATTCGCTTTGCCTCGGTCTATCGCGATTTCAAAGACATCGATGAGTTTTTGCAAGAGCTCGACAAGCTAAGGTGATTTTATGTCCAACATTACAGTCAACATTAAGCGTCTCGACCCTACGATCGAGCTTCCCAAATACGCCCATCCCACAGATGCCGGTTTGGATCTCCGTGCCAATGAGGACTGTACCCTTAAGCCCTTCGAGCGACGCTTGGTCTCTACTGGCCTTGCGATCGCGCTGCCCGATGGATACGCTGGCTTCGTTCAGCCTCGCAGTGGCCTGGCTATTAAGCAGGGTCTGTCTATAGTCAACACGCCCGGTCTTATAGACGCCCACTATCGAGGTGAGCTTAAAGTCATCCTTATCAACCTGGATCCATCCAATGAAATCCAGATCAACAAGGGTGAGCGAATCGCTCAACTCGTCATCCAAGAAGTTCCCACGGTCAATCTCGTGGAGGTAGACGAACTAGACGAAACCGACCGAGGAGCCGGCGGCTTCGGTTCTTCTGGTGTGGCTTAGCCCATTTCTTCGTTGAAAATGGGCATCGTAATGCCCGCTCGCCCCTGGGAGGCCCCTATATATCATCCCGTGCTCAAACATTCTCGCTGCGCTGCGAAACTGCGCGCGGGACGATATATAGGGGCCTCCCAGGGGCGAGCTACGTTTACATGCTCGCAATCGGTTATGGCTTCCCATCTGAAGCCGAATGCTGCATCTAGAAGCTGTGTCTAATAAGTAATCCGATCTGACAAAGAGACGGCTCCTTTGTTAGATCGGATTACTTTGATTACTTGTTTTCCTGTTTTCGAGTTCCCCTTCGCTGCTTTTAGTAGGGTAACCGATATTGCTGCTAGTGCGTACGTATAGCCGTGGCGCAGGCCGCCCACACATATCGTTCCACGCGCAGTTTCGCAGCGAGCGAAGCGAAGCGAGAATGTTTGAGCATGGAATGATATGTGTGGGCGGCCTGCGCCACGGCGGACAGTCCAATGCTAGCGGATATGCGCGGGTTTTCCGCCCCAGTAGAAGCGGCAGAAGGCTCGTTTGCGCTTTTGGGGCTTGCCTGCAAGCTCCATGGTTGCGATGGCGATGTCCTCGGCCGCGTGTGGACGACGTAGCACTTCGCCATTGATGAGCAGTGCCTTGAGCGACTCGGGATGATCGTGGAGATGGCGCAGCGTCACGATGAGCTCGCGTGCGGTGGTGACATGCATGCTGGCGCCCAAGTCGGTGAGCATGGTGGTGTTGGCCTTTTCCTGGCCATAGGACTTGCCCAGCAGAATCATCGGCAGGTGTGCACACAGGCATTCGGTAACAGTGAGTCCGCCCGATTTGAGAATTGCCAGATCGCAGCCGTGCATGAGCGCTGCCATGTCATCGACATAGTCAAGGACCGTGACGTTTTCGAGTTTCATGGCTTCGAAGAGCGTTTTCAGGCGCGTGGCGTATTCCGTGTCCTTGCCCGGCAAAAAGACAAAGTGCATGTCCTCGAAGCTACGGAGGAAGGGGAGGGTTTGGTCCATCGCCGCGCGAAAGCGAACGTACGGTTGAGGCAAACTGGCGCCGGCCATTACCAGCACAATGGTCTTGTCGGTAGGGAGATTGAACTTCTCGAGTTCTTCCTCGCGATTGTAATCCGTGTCAAATCCAGCGCGAATAGGGATGCCCGTAATGCGTATCTTTGCCTCGGGAACCTTACGTGGGCGGAGCGTCTCGGCCATAAACTCGTTTGCCACGCAGAATAAGTCAGTGTCCTTATGGGGCCACCAGCCCTCGACCTCGTAATCGGTCGGCACGCAAATGACGGGATAGTCGATGCCCGTAATGACGCGCGCACCAACCGCAACGTTGGCTGCCGTGATATGTGTAGCGACCACGGCAATAGGCCTACGAGTGCGAACGTATTCATTAAATGCGGGGAACATAATGCGCGACCATGCCGTGCCGCCGCCCCAAAGCAGGTGTCCAGTAAGGGTATATCGCCAGGTCAAGTCATAAATTGGGCGTGTGGCGCCGGTAAACGATGCGGCCGTTTTGTTGCCGTCGAATTTTATGCGTCCAAAATCGAGGATATCCAAGACCTCAATCTCGACATCCTGCGGTATGCCCTTGGTGCCGCGTATAAGCTCGAATGCTTGCGCGATAGCGTTTGCTGCCGCTTTGTGTCCCGAACCAACCGATGCGTGGACAATGGTCACTAAGGGCTTTTGTCCAGGTGACGGCATCAATTGTTCCGATTGGGGGGCGCTTTGCGTGGGCAGGGGAGCGTCATTGCCCATCTGCGTTTGATCCATCGATAACTCCCCTTCATCGTTGTTTCGCAAAGAATCATTGTAGTGCATGACTGTCATGTTCTCCTAAATTTGGGTATGAGCGCAAAGAACGCCAATGTTTCGATGAGAGGACACTCCATGACTACCAATCAGCCGATCGATGTTGCGATTATCGGCGGCGGCCCAGCGGGCTATGCTGCAGCCATTTATGCTGCGCGATCCAATCTAACGACGACCGTGATCGAGCAAGGCATGTCGGGAGGACAGATCGCCACAACCAATGAGGTCGAGAACTATCCGGGCATTCCGCTCTTGAGCGGTGCCGAGCTCGGCGAGCGTTTTCAGCAACATGCAGAGGGCCTGGGAGCACAGGTTGCATGGAGCATGGTTACGGGTATCGATTACGACGCTGATACAGCGCTGTTTACGGTGCATCACGATACGGGCGACACGGTGGCCTCGAGTGTTATCGCTTGCATGGGCGCCACGCCGCGCTCTGCTGGTTTTGTTGGCGAGGATACGTATCGCGGTCGCGGCGTTTCGTATTGTGCGACGTGCGACGGCATGTTCTTTCGTGGCAAACAGGTCTTTGTCATTGGCGGCGGTAATGCTGCCTGCGAGGAAGCCCTGTTCTTATCAGAAATTGCCAGCAGCGTGACCATCGTCTTGCGCCGTGATCAGTTCCGTGCTCCCGATGGCGTGGTTCAAAAGGTGCTCGCTAAAGATAATATTTCTGTTAGGTACCAAACTAGTATTGTGGAGCTATCGGGCGAGGCCATGCCTACAACTATCACGTTTAAGGACAACGCCACTGGTGATACCTATTCCGAGTTCTTTGATCCTGGCTCGTTTGGCATCTTTGTCTTTGCCGGAACACAGCCCCATACTGAGCTTGTACAGCATCTGGTGGATCTGGCGCCTGACGGCGGTATCGTTACCGACGACTCGATGGCCACGCGCACGCCGGGTTTGTTTGCTGCCGGCGATATCCGTTCCAAGCGTTTACGCCAGGTTGTGACTGCCGTTTCGGACGGAGCCATAGCGGCTACCAGCGCATACGCCTTCTTACGAGGATAAGTACGATAATATATCTTATGTAAGGTTGTTATCTTTATACAAAGTGGTTGGACGGTGCGTCAATGTGCTGTCCAACCACTTTTACTTAGCGGCTATGTGGTATGCAAAACTAGATAATCTAGAATACAATATAGAAAACGAACGGAGGTCTCTTATGAACCACGTCAAACTTGTTATCCCGATGTCCGATACATCGGTCAGCATTAAGCCGGAGGATATTCAGCCGACGGTGCTGCCGGATGCATTTATTCAGTCCGATATGGTTCGCAAGCTCAATACGCTCTGCTTGCCACGCTATGACCAGCTGCCCAACGTAACACTCTATCGTGATCAGGTTATTGAATATGTTGCGCTGTGGATGGAGCCGCTTTCGATTTGCGTAGAGCAGCCCGTTATCACGCCTTCGATGATCAATAACTACGTGAAAGTCGGTCTCGTTCCTGCTCCGGTTAAAAAGCAGTATGGCCGTGAGCAGATTGCGCGTCTCATTGCCATTTGTATCTTTAAGCAGGTGCTGCCCATCGCTGCGGTTCAGGCGCTCTTTAATATTCAGCGCTTGAGCTACGACGCTCCGACGGCTTTCGATTATGTAGTCGATCAACTTGAGGCATCGATTCGAGCGGCTTTTTCCCTTGAGCAGACTCCCGTGCCCGATACCGCACATCAGGTTACGCGTGAATCGCTGCTTGTACGCAGTGCGGTTTCTTCCTTCGTTTCGAAGGCGTACCTGATGAGCTACCTCAAGTTCAATGGGTTTAATAGCTAGGCGACGTATAACGCGGGCGGGATAATAATGAGGTGTGATAGCGATAGCGGCAAAAAGCTAATAAAATCAATGGTTTTGCGGACAGCGGATAGACAGGGAATGTGTTAAAAACTGAATACGCACACAAACGGCGTTACCTTAACCCCTTTGGGGGAGAAAGTAACGCCGTTTTTTTATGCCCGCAGGAAAGGAGGTGCAGCCGGAATGTATTTCACAAAGGGCAAGCAGCGGGCGTTTGAATTGCTCATGCAGCAGAAGCCGGGATTTGACCGCTATCAATCCGGTTGTGCCGGAGATGATGAAGATTGCGGCACTTGCCGTTTCTACCGCCCCGGGTGGAAATATGAGTTTTGCGTTTTCAAAGAGTGTCCCTATTGCCCCGGCAAAAGGACGCGGAAAACGCACGCCAGCATGGACAAATAGACGGGCAAAAGCCCTTGTGCCATGCGGCTTTGCAGACGCGAAAACGGCAAAGGGCATATTGCAATACCAAAACAGCCGAAAACGGCTTTCTAATTGTCCACGCATACCAAGAGAGGAAGTGAGGAAATATGGCAGTTTTCAGAGTGGAGCGAAATACGGGATATACCGTTATGAGCAACCACCACTTGCGAAACAAGGAATTGTCCTTAAAGGCAAAGGGCTTGTTGTCGCAAATGCTTTCGCTGCCCGAAGATTGGGATTATACCCTTGCGGGCTTATCCCATATCAACCGGGAGAAGATCGACGCAATCCGCGAAGCGGTAAAGGAACTCGAAAAAGCCGGATATATCGTGCGCAGCCGGGAGCGCGACGAAAAGGGACGCTTGCGGGGCGCAGATTACGTCATATACGAGCAGCCGCAGCCGCGAGAGCCGGAAGCAGCTACCAGCGGCGGACAGCCGCCTATATTGGATTTACCTACATTGGAAAATCCAACATTGGATAATCCAACGTTGGAAAAACCTACGCAGGAAAAACCTACGTTGGAAAATCCAACGCAATTAAATAAAGATATATTAAGTAAAGAACAATCAATTACTGATTTATCAAGTACCGATTCCATTCCTTTCCATTCCCTAAACCCCTTGCCCTTTGCGCATGGCGAAGCGGCTACGCCGCCGGAAAGGAAAAGAACGGAAGCGAAAAGCAATAGCGCAGTAGAGATTTACAGGGAGATTATCAAGGACAATATCGAATACGACCATCTCATTCAAAACTGCAAAATTGACAAAGACCGTTTGGACGAGATTGTTGACCTTATGCTGGAAACCGTCTGCACAGCCCGAAAGACAATCCGTATTGCCGGGGACGACTACCCCGCCGAATTGGTGAAATCCAAGTTTTTGAAGCTGAACAGCAGCCATATTGAGTTTGTTTTGGATTGCATGAGGGAGAACACAACCAAAGTGCGCAACATCAAGCAGTATCTAAAAGCGGTGCTGTTCAACGCGCCGAGTACCATTGACAGCTACTATACCGCCCTTGTCAATCACGACTTATACGGCGGCGAATGAGCATAGCCGCACTTTACCGGGAAAGGAGTTGATACCTTGCAGGAGGAAGTAACCCAAAAAACGATTGCCCTATACGTCAAAGTGGGAAAAGGCGCGGCGCGGCTTACCGAACAGGCGTTACAGAAAGCAATCCAAAAGTTTTTGGAGCAGAAAAGCAAACCCGCGCATGGGAAACAGACCATGCGGCAGCTTATGAAGCAGAACGCGGGTGTTTCCAACATCGAGATCACCGACAGCAATATTAAAGCCTTTGAGAGTACGGCGAAGAAATACAACATAGATTTTTCGCTAAAAAAGGTTAAGGGCGAGCAGACCCGTTACCTTGTGTTTTTCAAAGGCCGGGACGCGGACGTTATGACCGCAGCGTTTCAAGAGTTTTCCGCAAAGAAGCTGAACCGGGAGAAAAAGCCCTCTATCCGCAAAGCCCTTGCCGCTGCAAAGGACAAGGCGAAGCAGCTTAACGCCGCCCGCGACAAGGTAAAGAAAATGGACAGGGGGCGCGAGATATGAAGCAGATCAACTACAAAAAGCTGATACTTCCGAATATCCCCTATGTGTTCTTTGTCTATCTCTTTGATAAAGTCGGACAGGCGGTGCGGCTTGCCCCCGGCGCGGATATTTCTGCAAAGATACTGAATATCACACAAGGATTTTCCGCAGCCTTTGAAAACGCCTTGCCGAGCGTTTACCCGTTGGATTTGCTTGTCGGCATTGTCGGTGCGGTGATTATCCGCTTGATAGTCTATGTCAAAGGGAAAAACGCGAAGAAATACCGCAAGGGCGCGGAGTACGGCTCTGCCCGATGAGGTGCATAATCTTAACTGTAAGCAACACATATATTGACGCAGGAGGGTATGCACATGAATGATTACAGCAAAATCACAGCCCTTTACTCCCGCTTATCAGTGGGGGACGAGGACAGGGACGGCGGCGAAAGCAACTCCATACAGAACCAGAAGAGCCCATTTTTTTGTGTAAAAAGGACGAGTGAAATATAATGCTTAAAAAATATTGGATAAAATGTCCGATTTGTAACGGAAAGGTGACGCATAATTTCTTTCGCAAATTGACAACCGCATAGCGGAACACGGCCCGCGCCCCGTCATATGATTTCTAGCGACTAAACAACAAATCACCAACGAAGGGGGCACGGGCCGTGTCTGCGAACATAGTATCAGTCGACGAGGAGTCGCTGCGCAACGACATAAAGAATCTGGTGAGGAAGACCGTAGAGGAGACGCTCAACGCACTGCTCGACGAGGAGGCGTCCGAGCTCGTCGGGGCCGAGCGCTACGAGAGGACGGCGGGCCGGGAGGCCTACCGCAGCGGCCACTACACGAGG
>NZ_JBQHST010000011.1:0-60594 GCF_052066095.1 Collinsella sp. HCP28S3_B9 | reverse complement strand
CAACACCCCCGCCGACGGCTTGCCTCGAGGCCGGGGGGCGGGGGGGGGGGGGGGGGGGTGGTTTTATATTGCGCGCCCCGCCGGGCGCGCGGGGGGGGGGGCCCCCCCCCCCCCCCGCCAGCGTGCCTAGCGTTTACGGATACCCCAGACCAGGGCTCCGACGCCGGCCATGGCGATAACAAATGCCATGAGCAGTGCGGCGGTCTGCTGGTCACCCGTGGTGGGCAGGAAACCCTTGACCATCTTGACGATGTTCGTCACGGTCTTGGGCGTGCCGGGATCGGGCGTCGGCACGGGCGTCTCGGGCTTCTTGTACGTGTTGTTGAACACGATGCCCTCGACGCTCTTTTCGCCCTTGGTAAAGGCGACATTCGCCTTGAGGTTGCCCTCGCCGTCATCGGCCACGTTGACGGTCGCGGTAAAGACGGACTTGTCATAGGTCATACCGGCCTCGTCGCCCTTGACCTCGCTGATGGTGTAGACGTACGTACCGGGCTCGTCGTACTCGAACTTGTCGAAGTTGATCTTGCCATCGGCATCGTTGGTGACCGTAGACTCAATGTCCTCGCCAAAGAGCTTAAAGCTAAACTCGTCCTTCTTGAGCTCGCGTCCCTCGAGCACCTTGATGGCACCGATGGAGACCTGCGTGGGCATGGCATGATACTTGTTGGTAAAGCCAGCCGACTCAGTAGTTCCCTCGAGCTTGTGCGTCGCGGTCAGCGTGCCGTCGCCGTTGTCGGAGACGGTGGTCACGACGGTGTAGGTCGTGCCGTCATAGGTGACGCCCTTGTACAGGCCGAGCGCGTTGGGGCAAGCCTCGCGCAGCATGTACGTGTGCGCGCCAGGTGCCTCGTAGCGGATCGGGCTCAGCGCGACGGTGCCATTGGCGTCGTTGGTGCCGGTCGCGACAACCACGCCGTCCTCGAGCAGCTCAAACGTGAACTCGCCTGCTGCAAGGTCGCGTCCGGTCAGACGCTTGACCGTCTTGACCTGATCGGTCACCACAGAATCGGTAGGCGTCACGCTGTAGGTGTTGGTGAACGTGAAGGCAGCGCCGTCGTCACCCTCGCGCACGACCTTCAGATGTCCGGCACCGTCGTCAGTCACGGTGTAGGAAACCTTACGCGTGGCGTTGGCGTCGTTGGTCACGCCAGGGGCGCTACCGGACTCGGTCACCGTGTAGGTAAAGATGTGCGAGCGCGGGGCGGTGGGGGCTGCGGGCTCGGACTCGCCGCCGGACTCGTCGGCATTGGCATCAGCGTCGACGTCGGCCTCTTCAGCCTCTGCCTCGTCAGCCTCGGCTTCGTCAGCTTCGTCTGCCTCGGCCTTATCGGTCGCATCATCCGTCACGCCCAAGGCGCGGTTGAGGTCCTCGAGCGTAAAGTGGATCTTGCCAAAGTCCACGTTGCCGGCCGCGTCGTTGGTTGCGGCCGTGCGCTCGGGCATCGGGGCGCCCGCCTCATCGGCGGTCACGGTAAAGGTGAACTTACCCGTGATATCGGCCGGGGTCAGGCCCTCGGCAGCCTGGAGCTTCTTGGCGCCGGCAAGTGCGGCATCGACGGCCTCGGCGCCATAGACGTTCTCGAACACGGGCTCGGTGCCACCGTAGTCAGGCTTCGCCGTCAGAGTGCCGTCGCCGTTGTCGACGACGATGACCTTAAAGCTAAAGCTCGACTTCGCGGCAGTAATACCCTTTGCTGCGAGCGGGGACGTGTACTCAAACGCCGTGTAGTTGATAGTCCACGCAAGCTTGGCATCCGCGTCGGTGCGGATGGCGCGTTTGGCGTTTACCAGGTCGGCAAGCATCTCGGTCGTGTAATGCAGCGTGCCAAAGCTCACCTGGCCGTTAACGTTCCACGCCGTAGTGCCGTTGATGGCTTCCGTCTCACCTGCATAGGCAATACCGAAGCAGAACTCGCCGTCGGCCATCGGACGACCGGTCAGGGTCTTGGTTGCGACAACCTGAGCAGCGGTGCCCGGGTTATCGGTCGATGCGTGGTAGCTGTTGGCGAACGGGACCACGGCGCTCTCGACCTTGTTCTCGCCGCTCTTGTGGACCGTCGCATGCGTGCCCTCGGGTCCGCCGGAAACGATCGTCGTGGCGGTGAGCGTGCCGGCACCATCGTCGGCGATAGCGATCGTCACGGTGCGCACGGCCTCGTCGTAGGTGTAACCGGGCTGGCCATCGTTCTTCTCGGCAACGGTGTATGTAAAGGTCTTGCCCGCGTCAGCCTGCGTAAACTTGACCTCATGGCCAGCCAGGATGTCAATCAGGCCGACCGTTGCCTCTGCCGTCGCAGGGGACTTGAAAGTGTTGGCCCCGGGCAGCAGGCCAAGCGCGTTAGCCGAAGCCTCGTCGGCGGGCGTCACGGTAAAGGTGAACTGGCCCTCGGTCATGGGACGTCCGGAGAGGCTCTTGCTGAGCTTGAGGCCGCCGGCCGCGGCGTAATCGAGCTCAGTGCGGTACGTGTTGATAAAACGTCCGCTTTCCTTCTTGGTGACGTTGGCGGTCAGGACGCCCTCGCCGTTCTCGGTCACGGTCACTTCGGCGGTCGCGACATGTCCGTCATACGTCATGCCCGCCGCGTTGCCCGCGTTCTCGCGAATCTCATATTTGTAGGTTCCGGCAGCCGTGTAGCGGATCTTACCGAACTTGATGGCGGCGATGCCATCCTTCGCGTCCTTCTTGTTCACGGTTACGGTTGCGGGATCGGGCAGCGGGGCGCCCTCGGGAGCGGTGATGGTAAAGCTGAACTCGTCTGCATCCGTCCAGTCGCGGCCGTCGACGGCCTTGCTCAGGTCAAAGTCGAGCTCTGCGTCGATCGGGGTCACACTGTAGGTGTTCTTGAACTCGGCGGGCTCGGTGCCCTTCAGGACATGCTCGGCCTTGAGAGTGCCGTCGCCGTTATCGGTGATGGTGGTCTCGATGGTGAACTTGGCATCGCTGTAGGTGATACCGCCGGCGTTGCCCTTGACCTCGCGCAGTGTGTAGGTGTGCTTGCCGGGCTTGTCGTACTTCACGGCGTTCATCGTGATCTTGCCTTCGGCATTGTTGGTGCCGGTGGCGACGACCTTGGCGTCCTCGCCCTCGCCCTCGACGAGCTCGAATCTGAACTCGCCAGCCTTGAGGCCGCGGCCGTCCAGAACCTTGGTCGCGGTGATCTGGTCGGTGACGCGCGTCTCGACGGGCGTCACGCTATAGGTATTGGTGAACGTAAATGCCGCATCGCCATCCGGCTTGCGGGACACCCTCAGAGTACCCTCGCCGTCATCAGTCACGGTGAAGGAAACCGTACGCGAAGTCTCGGCGTCGTTGGTCACGCCAGCGACCTCACCGGACTCGGTCACGGTGTAGGTAAAGGTGCGCTCGCGCTTCTCGGGCTTCTCGCCCAGAGCCTTGTTAAGGTCGTCGAGCGTAAAGGTGATCTTGCCAAAGTCGACCTTGCCCTTGGCATCATTGGTCACGCTCGCGTTCGCGGGCATGGGTGCGCCCTCTTCACCGGTCACGGTAAAGGTGAACTTGCCGGCAATGTCAGCCGGGGTCAAGCCATCAGGAACCTGCAGATTCTTCTTGCCCACAAGCGATGCCTCGACAGGCGCGGCAGTGTAGGTGTTCACAAACTCGTTGCCGGCATCGCCGTAGACAGCCGCCGCCGTCAGGGTACCATCGCCGTTGTCGACAACGGTTACACATGCGTCAATTGCCGACACGGTGGCGCTCACGCCCGCAGGCAGCTTTCCGGTCTGCTCGGCAGCAATGTAGCGAATGGTCCACGTGGGCTTGTCGGAGCTAGCATCAACCGACGCCTTGCCCTCCTCGACCAGCTTGGCAAGCGACTCGGTCGTGTACGTCAGCGGCCCGAACTCAACCTTGCCACCCTTGTTGGTTGCATCCAGCAGAACCTCGTCGTGCCCCGCATAGCTCAGCGCAAACTTAAATTCGTCATCGGCCATCGGGCGCCCCGTGAGCGTCTTGGTTGCCTCAAGAGTCAGCGGGGTTTCCGTCTTGGCGCTATAGGTGTTCTTGAACTCGGTCTTGCCCGAGATCTTTTCAACGTCAGCCTTAAGCCCACCCGTAGCCTTAACCGCCACGGTCACCTTGAACGTGGCAACGTTCTCGCTGTAGGTGATGCCACCGGCGCCGCCCTTGACCTCGCGGACCTCATAGGTGTACTCGCCCGGCTTGTTGCAGGTGATCTCGCCGAAGTCGATAGCTGCCTTGCCATTGTCGTCCAGGTCGTCATTGGTCACGGTCGCGGTCGCGTGTGCGGGCATCGGGGCGTCATTCTCGGACGTTGCGGAGAGTTCAAACTTAAACTCGTCCGCATCCGTCCAATCGCGGCCCTCGAGCACCTTGGTCAGGCCAAAGCTGGCCTTGGTATCCACCGTTGTCGGCGTCACGTTAAAGCTGATCTTGCCGTTGTTGCCCAGGTAGGAATTGACATGCGTCGCGGTCGCCTTGGCGGACACGTTGTTCCACTTGGGGTTAAGAACGTCGGTCGCGGTACCAGTGTTGTTGCCGCCCACACTCTCCTTGGTGGTGTGGAGCTCGTCGATAAAGGCTAGGCGCGCGGTTCCCACGCTAAACGAAAGGCTGCCGTCCTCGTCAGCAACAATAGCGCCGTCAAACTTCGCAGCGTCGCCGCCGATAAACTCGATGACGGCAGAGGCGGGCTTGGCCTCATCGTTTTCGCCCTGCTCCTCAAACTCATCCTTGTAGTAATAGGTGCCGGTATCTGCCAGCGAATTCTTTGCAGGCTGCGTGCAGTCCTTGTCCGTGTAAATTGGGGTCTGTTTCTGGAAGTAGTAGTAGCGGTTGGTGTCGGCCGGCTCAAAGGTCGCAACCGTATTACCCAACGCGCCGGTCTCCCACTTGTTCGCGTAGAAGTTCACGGTCTTGGTGCCATCGTCGGCAACGGTCGTATTCTTTTCGATGTAAGCCTTGAGCCCCGTGACCTCCTCAGGCGTAAATAGGTTGTCGAGCGCAACACTCTTCACGCTCGAAGCATACTTCACCTGGATGGGCTTAACGTTGTCGACCGAAAGCTTGCCGTCTACGGTCTTAAAGTGACTCAGCGGAATCAACGACGCAGGAATATTGACCGTTACGATATCGCCCTTCTGGGGATTGTCATCGCCGGCACGCTGCACGGTAATGAGCAGGTCTTTTGCCTTGCCGGTGAACTCGTAGGTGTCGGTATTGGTTTCTTTATTGACCGTCTTGCTCGCCTTGGTAAACGGCGTGCCGTTAATGACGACTTCGGTAAATCCATCAACCTGCATAAAGTCGCCCAGCTCGTCGGTAAACGTGATGTAGCCGGACTTGGTCTCGTCGTAGCCCTTATGGATTTCGGTCGGATAAGGCGCCTCCGATGTGATGGCCTGCGAAATGTCGTCGAAGACCTTCTTGAGCTCTTCGGCATTGGTCGCCGACTTGTAGTAGTCGGAGTTTTCCGCACGCGTTCCGTGAGTATTCCATTTCGTGGCATTGGGGTAGTTGCTCGAAACGGCCTGCATGAACTTGTTCTCTTGGCTTGTCTTCGAATCTTGGACGCTGGCTTTGGGGTCCGCGCCATCAAAGATGCCGATAGTATAAACGGTAGCCTTGCTGTCCTTCATGCTCTTGGCGGCCGTTACGGCAGCGTTGGCGACATCCGGATTGAACTCGCTGAAGCTTGTCGGCGTGCCGTCGGTAAAGAACACAACAATCTTCTTGGCGTCCACGCGACCAGAAGTGATGCCCTCTGCCAGCTGCAGGCCATTGTCGGCGCGCGTTGCACCAGCGGGTGTAATCTGGGCAATCCTATCCTTAAGAGCTTTCACGTTGCCGCCGGAGCAATCGGTCAGGCCTTTCATTACCTGCGTGTAATTGTAGGTGTGTTCTCCGTCACGATACGTCCCGTTGCCGATATTGTCGGACTTCTTGCCCGCGAACTTAACGATTGCAACCTTATGCTGCCTATCCACGCCCTCGATACCCTCGTTTTGTTTGGCAATGGTGTCGATGAAGCTGCTGGCAGCGCTCTCCAGTGCATCGATACGCTTGGTGGAATCTCCACCGCCCATCTCACCATCCATCGAGCCAGAGGCATCCAGCACCATCACGATGTCGAGCGGCGTAGTAACCGTCACGGTTGAATTGGACGTCGAGGACATGGCCGAAAGCGTAGTCAGAAAATCCGACTCCTCGTTTTTCTCGGTTGCCTTGACCGTCTTGTCGGTCCAGATTCGGCCGACGTGTTGGGTCGATACTTTATTGCCGCTATGGCCAGCCGCCCAGATTTCCCAGCGGCCGCTGGTATCGGGGTCGACGACCTTTCCGGTCATTGTCGGTCCATCCATTCCGGTGCTGGACCTGGCGTTGGCCTCGGGCGGCATGGCAAATGCCGCAGCCGGCAATACCAGCACTACGGCCAGCATCACCGCCAAGAGACCCCTCGTGTACTTACCCATCGCGTCTCCCTTCTCGCAGACTCAGGCCTTGCATCAGCCTCAAGTTACGGAATGAGACACAATTTGAGCAGGTGACACACGTTCCAGATTCGGTTTTGAGCGTGAGACAAATGTCTCACCATAGTTGAGACACGAGCGTTTTCGCAGGAAAACGGGTGCGACTCAAGATGGACGGGGCAAAAGAACCCGTTTTCCTCCGTCCCCGGGGGATCAATTGGTGGTGCTCGCCACGAAACTGGCCTATCTACTATGTTTAACCCGATGCCCCTGACCACAACCGCGTTTCATGAAAAACCGCAGGCGTTCTACCTGCGGTTTCGTTTTCGCGCTTTTTGGCATGGTTGAGGGTAGCGGCTTAAACGTAGTAGATGGGCCCATTTCGTGGCAGACGGGTCGCGCGGCAGCCCTCGCAAGGCCAAAATGATCCGTTTTCCTTCGTCCGCGGGAGATCAAGCGCTGTTACTGATATGGTGGCATTTCAAAACTATGCCAGATTACGGAGCTAAAGTCGGGGCCCTCATCCATACCCTCTATTTTTGAAAAAAGCGAGCTGTCTACCTGCGGTTTTATCTTCGTGGTTTTCGATATGGTTGGGGATTCGCAATTCAGCCCCGTAATCCGGCATAGTTTTTGTTCGCAGAGGCTTAGCCGCGCGTTCACGCGCGGGGCCGGCGGGGCATTTTTGCCCCACCGGCCCCTATTCCAGCTCTATTCCAGTGCTACTCCGGCTTGGTTTCTACCGTGGGAGTCTTGTCCGCCGCAACCGGGGTGCGGGTGGTGTCCATACTCAGACAGTGCTTAGGGCAGCTTTCGATGCACTCGCCGCACACCACACAAGCATACGGATCGATCGACCAGGTACCACCCTTGCGATCGACTGTGAGCGCGCTCGCCGGGCAGCGACGCGCGCACATGCCGCAGCAGATGCACACGTCCATATCGTTGACGATATGCCCGCGCAGGCGCTCGGGCGCCGCCAGCTCCTCCTGCGGATAGCACACCGTGACCGGCTGCTTGACCATAGAGCCCAAGGCCGTCTTGGCAAATGTCATCAAACTCATGCCGCGCCTACCTTTCCGTGCAACTAATGCAGGGGTCGATGGTCAGGATAATCATGGGCACGTTGGCAATGAGCACGCCCTGCAGTGCATGCGTCAGGCCCGCCAGGTTTTGCGACGTCGGCGTGCGCACGCGGAAACGGTCCAAATTCTTGGTGCCGTTACCGCGCACATAGTAGTACGCCTCGCCGCGCGGTTGCTCAATCACAACCTCGCCGCGTGCGCCATCGGCCGGCGTAAGCTTGGTGCGCCCGCCGATGCCGTCATGCGGAATCTTGCCCACAAGCTCCTTAATGATGTCCATGGCCTGCGTGACCTCGGCGCAACGCACCTGGCAGCGGGCATAGCAGTCGCCATCGGTAGCAACGACGGGCTCAAACGCAGCCAGGTCCGCATAGGCACCGTCGCCAAACATGCGCACGTCGTAATCCACGCCCGAGGCGCGCCCAAACGGACCGACCATCGAAAGCTCCAGCGCGTCTTTCTTGCTGATCACGCCCACGCCATGCAGGCGCTCGCCGCAGCTGTTGTCGTCCATAAACGTATGCACCAGGGCCTCGTAGTCGGGGCGCATGGCATCGAGCGTCTGGACAATGCCCGCCAGCTCGGAGTCCTCAATGTCATGCTTAAGGCCGCCGATCTCGTTAATCGACAGAATCACGCGACCGCCACACGTGCTCTCAAAGATCTTGAGAATCTGCTCGCGCAGGGTCCACGAACGATAGAACAGCGCCTCGAAGCCAAAGGCATCGGCGAGCAGGCCCAGCCACAGCAGGTGCGAGTGAATGCGCGAAAGCTCGTGCAAAATGGTACGGATATACTGCACGCGGCCAGGCACCTCGATATCGAGCATGCGCTCGCAGGCGCTGGCATAGCCGCAGCTGTGACCCACGGCGCAAATGCCGCAGATGCGCTCGGCGATGTAGCCAAACTGGTGCATGTCACGCTTTTCGGTGAGCTTCTCGAGTCCGCGGTGCACAAAGCCGATCTGAGGAATAGCCTCGATAACGCGGTCGTCCTCGAGCACCAGGTCCAGGTGAAGCGGCTCGGGCAGCACCGGGTGCTGCGGGCCAAACGGAATAACGGAGCGATGTGCCATGGACCTTACGCCTCCTTTTTTTGCTTATCGCGGGCGGCTTTGGCGGCAAGCGCCGCGCGAACCTTGGCCGCTTTCTCGGGATCCATGGCGGCGAGCTTTGCCTCCATCTCGGCAGCCTTGAGCGCGGCCTTGGCGGCAGCCTCGTCATGCTGAGCATCGGAGCCGGCAGCCGCAGCGGGCTGAGCGACGGCAGCGCCCGCAGCATCGCCAGCGCCCTCCCCCGCAGCGGCCGCGGCAGCGGCGGCCTTCTCGGCCGCGGCCTTGCGCGCCTTGGCCTCGGCAGCGGCACGGACCTTCATGGCCTTCTCGCGCGCAGCCTTAACCTCGGGCGTGATGACGCTCATGGGATCGGCAGTCGAGACCTGGTAGAAAAAGCCCTTAAAGTCAATCTGCATGTCGGTAATGGCAAGCCCAACCAGGTCGTGTGCCTCATTTTCAAACGGGAACACCGCAGGGTAGTACGAGCTGATGGATGGAATCTCCTGGTACTGGTCGATGCCCTCAACCACCAGGTTCTCAATCGCATAGCTGCCGTCCTGCGCGATCTGCTCCTGGGCAGCACGAACGTTGATGAACGTATAGACCAAGCGATACGTGCCGTCGTCCACATTGCGCTCGGCGTGCATCTGCACAAAGCGGGCACCGGAACCCTTGAGCGCCTGGACATGCGACAGCAGCGCATCGAGCTCGACGGTGGTATAGATTGCCTTTTGCATTACTCGGCCCCCCTTGCAGCGGCGGACGCGGCGGGCGTCCCAGCAGGTGCGTCGCCAGCGGCGGGCGCGTCGCCGGCCTCAGCCGCGGCCACAAATCCGTCCTCGCCCAGCTCAACGCCGCCATCCCAGGTAGCAGCACCGCCCACGGTAAGCGGGTCGCCGCCGGCGCGCATCACAGCCTCCTTCTGGTCCAGGATGCCGCACGCCTCCACGATGGCGTCGATCACCGTCTCGGGGCGAATGGCGCATCCGGGCGCGTACACGTCCACGGGAATTGCGCGGTCCACGCCACCGATCACGTTGTACGCATCGCGGAACACGCCGCCCGAGCACGCGCAGATGCCGCACGCCACCACGCACTTGGGCTCGAGCATCTGGTTGTAGATCTGGCGCACGACGGGCAAGTTCTGGGCGTTGACCGACCCCGTCACCAAAAAGATGTCCGCATGTTTGGGGTTGCCGGTGTTGACCACGCCAAAGCGCTCCGCATCGAACAGCGGCGTGAGCGAGGCCAGCACCTCGATATCGCATCCGTTGCAGCTCGAACCGTCGTAATGAATAACCCACGGCGAACGCGACATTTTATGATCCATGGATGCCGCCTCCTAAATAAACACGTCGACGAGGATGGGCATAAGGTTGAGCAGGCCAAACACCAGCGCCACACCCCAGCCGAGCTTAAAGCAGCTGCGCCAGGTGCTACGGGCGAAGGTGTTATCGATCAGTACCTCGGCAAAATACGTCATGACCATAACGACCAGGGCGACGACCCAGCTCACCGGGTTGTCCCAAACAAAGAACATGCCCACCCACATCAAAAACAGCACGGTCTCGCACCAGTGCATAAGGGTCATCTTGGCCAGCGTGCCGCCGCTCATCTCGGTGGCGACGCCCTGGACGATCTCCTGATGCGCGTGATGCGAGTACGAAAGGTCAAACGGCGACTTGCGCAGTTTGATGGTAAGCACCGCGAGCAGTGCGAGGAAGATGGGCGCGCTGTACACGATGATGGGGGCCGACTGCCCCGTCACGGCGATGGAATCGAAGCTGTCGGTGGCAAGGTACAGGCCCACACTCATCAGCAAAACGGCGGGCTCGTAACTCATGACCTGCAGCAGCTCGCGGTCGGCTCCGACCTGGGCAAACGGGCTTTGCGTCGAGGCGGACGCCAGCACCACAAAGATCGCAGCGAGGGTAACCATAAAGGCGCATAACAGTGTGTTGGAACCCGACACAAAGATGCCGCCGCCCACCACGGTAAAGATGAGCGCGCACGCCATGTAGGTATCGTCCACGGTGTTTACGCTGGCAGGGGCTTTGCGCAGGAGCTTGGCTACATCGTAGAACGGTTGCAGCAGACGCGGTCCCACGCGGCCCTGCATGCGAGCGGACAGCTTGCGGTCGATGCCGTCGATCAGGCCACCAACCAAAGGCGCCAGCAGGGCAAACGCCACGGTGCCTATAAAGATGCCCACGACGCCCGAGCCTTCGAAATACTTGCCGCGCAGCACCGAGGGCTCGCCCATGGCAAGCGTATCGGGACCAATCCATACGCAGCATAGCAGCGCGAACAGAATGATGCTGCAGCACACGATGCTGCCCGCGGGGCCAATGCGATTCTCGCCAAGGGCATCCTCCAGGTACCAATTGCGCTTTTCGGCCTTCACCTCGTGTCCCATCGAGCCGCGGAAATGACGGTAATTGTCGGTTCCCACGCCCGAAAGATATACGTTTACGTGCGGTTTGTTGCTCACGCGGAATGAAGTCAGCAGCACCACGGCGATAAAAGCCACGATAACCACCATTAGATACATGGCATCCTTGCCAATAACATACGGCACGCGGCCAAACACCATGGCCAAGTAAGGCGACACCAGACCGCTCGAGATAATCGGGAACGCTACACAGCACAGAATCAGCAGCGCGGCGATAGTGTTGAGCGCTATCCATTCGGTCTTATGGACATTGCCCTCCACGTTTTCGGCCGTAGAATCCACGCCCGAGAGCTTGGCGAGCCACTTGCCCCAGAAGAAGAACGTCGCGGCCGAGCCAAAGGCCAGCACCATGATCATGAGCACATTGCCGGTCTGCGCAAACGCCACCAGGGCGCCCCACTTAGACACGAGCATGCCAAACGGCGCCACGAACATGCCCATGATGCCCAGCATCATCAGGCGCGTCAGGTGCGGCATGCGACTGAACATGCCGTCCATGTCCTCGATATTGCGGCTGCCGATATGATGCTCGGCCGTGCCCACGCACAGGAACAGCAGCGACTTTGCCACCGTATGGAACAAGATCAAGAAGATGGCGGCCCACACGGCCTCGGGCGCGCCGACACCCAGGCAGGCACTGATGAGGCCCAGGTTGGAAATGGTGGAGTACGCGAGCACACGCTTGGCATTGCTCTGCGAGATGGCCATGAGGGCGGCGAGCAAAAACGTGATGGCGCCCACGCTCGTGACCATAAAGCCGGTCACAGGATAGGTGGCGTACAGCGGGCTCAGCTTGACCATCAAAAACACGCCGGCCTTGACCATGGTGGACGAGTGCAGCAGGGCGCTCGTGGGCGTGGGGGCGACCATGGCGCCGAGCAGCCAGGTGTGGAACGGCATCTGTGCGGCCTTGGTAAGCGCGGCGATCGACAGCAAGACGACCGGCAGCACCAGCAGCGCGGATTGCGCGGTTCCGGCGCCGGAAAGCTCGATCATGCCCGAGATGGTCAGCGGTACGCCGTTGACGTGCAGGAACATAAGGCCCGCCAAAAACGCGATGCCGCCCAGCATGTTGAGGATAATCTGGGTAAAGGCGTTTTTGATGGCCTCGGGCGTGCGCGTATAGCCAATCATAAGAAACGAGCACACGGTGGTGATTTCCCAGCCGCAGAACAGCCACTCCAGGTTGTCGCTCGTCACGATGACGAACATGGCCGAAAGGAACAGGAACATAAGCGCCAGGAACTGCGGGCGTCGGTCGGGCGCGGTCTGCCCACGCAGCGCGGCCTCGTGCTCATCGTGCGCCTGGAAGTCCTTCATGTAGCCCAGGGCATACACGCAGATCAGGCTGCCGACAATGCCAACGGCGAGCACCATGATCACGCTCATATAGTCCAGGTAGAGCGGCGTGGCGGTGACGACCTCGGCCGTGGGCAGCGTCATGGCAGCGAAGGCAACCGAACCCACCAGCTGCACCACGCCGAGCACACCGGTAAGCGCGTTCCTATATTTGAACGCGTTGTACAGGATGACGGCGCACAGAATTACGTCGATGACGGAGCTGATGATCGAGAGCACATGCGAGGTGCCGGGGGCAACCTCAAAGCCCTGCGGACCCGTGCCAAAAAATAAGACGGCAACTACAACGGTCACCGCCATAATAATGCCGGAGCCTACAAGCCCTACCGCATCGCGGGCTCGGTCACTGCGCGCGAGCAGCATGCCCATCGCCGGTACCAGCGGAAACAGGGTAAGGAAATACAGTAGCGTCATACCATCACTCCCCCATGCAAAAACGCTGCAATTATTTAACGTTATAGCTCAAATTGGGGGTTCAGGCGGCAGGTTTTCGGTCAGCTGGGGAGTTTTAGGCGTATGGGGTAAGGGCATGTCCGCTTTGGAGCAGAGAGGCGACGCTCCCCCTATCGTAGCGGCGGGCGCACGGGCCACTGCGCGCGGTTTATTGACCACTTTGAAGGATGTCCCGATAGACTCGCGGCGGTCCAAAAAGTTGGCGCGGCAAGAAAAATGCGCCCCTGCGGACGCACCATCCCGTTCGCTATTCCGCCTTTTTAACGCGCGGTTTACGACCCCGCGGCTTATCGACCAAGGCGGCCTCGCCACCGTCGCGATACTGTCGGCACCAAGCTTTAACCGAAGACTCGCTGGGGATCTTGTGCTTGACCATGACCTCACGCACCGTCAGACCATGTTCCAAGCGGTCCTTAACCACGGCAAGCTTAACGTCAAACGAATATGTGTGGTGATGAGAGCCCGCATTGAGAACGGCGTCGGCGCCGCCCACGGCATACGCACGGGCCCACTGACGGGCTGTGGCCTGGGGGATGCCAAGCTCTGCGGCGAGCGCGCGATGGCCGACCCCTTCTTGGAGGATCTCGACAGCGCGCTGCCTAATCTCGGGCGCATGCGTGCGAGTCCTTGTTGTTTCTGACATACCTGCCACTTCTACTTCTTAGCCTTAAACGTTAAATTGCTTTCTTACGTGCAAGTTAGATAGTAGCATTTTACTGTTTGCTCAAAGCAGTTAATTAAAATAGACGCGGCGCTATCTGGGAATTTGACACCAATTTACGACATTTCTTTATTGATTATTTACGCTGGTAACTAGCTCGCAGCTAATCGTCATTCGCTTGCCAGCAAAATTGGCATCTCTTTATGTCCTTTGGAATAGAGGATATGGTTATTAACCCCTCCTCCAATAATTTTGAGCAGTCTGCAAGGCAGTAGACGCCTCACTCCCCATGATTAGCGCGCATTGTCGTCCACCGGGGCAAAACAAAAAGGGCGGGACCTGCTGCGCTTGCAGGCCCCGCCCCGATTGACACCCGATGGGACGCGGCCGGGCGAGACAGATCCGTGCTACCGCCCCACCTGGCCGCGATGTTCAACTACAGCTCGTTGGCCGCGTGATATGCCGTGCGAATGGCGTTCGCAATGTCGGCGGTGCGCTCGCCCGAGCAGTCGCCCACACAGGTCACGGGCACCGTAACGCCATCCAAGTCAAACGCGTTGGCCTTGGAACCGACAGCCATCACCACGTAATCGCAGGCGATCTTCACCGGCTCCTCGGCGCCGTCATCGGCAGTGCGCACGGCCTCCACGCCCTCGTCGGTAATGGCGGTCAGACGGGTCTTAACATGCTGCTCCACGTTGTGCTCTGCAAAGTCGCTCATAATCAGCGGCAGAATGGTCTCGGACTCGCCTGCGGCAATCTTGTCGAGCATCTCCACGATCGCCACTTCGCAGCCGTGCTGCAGCAGGTACTCGGCAGTCTCGGTGCCCACCAGGCCACCGCCAATGACGGCGACGCGGCCCGTAAGCTCCACCTTGCCGGCCAGCACGTCCCAGCTCGAGACGACCTTCTTAGAATCGGCACCCGGAACGGGGATGACCACGTCGTGCGCGCCCACAGCCACAATCGCGGCGTCGGCGGCGTTGAGGTCCTCAGTGGTAGCGACGTGGTTGAGCTCAACCTTCACGCCCAGGCCGGGCAGAATCTTCTCGTAATACTCGACCGAGCGCATGATTTCGTCCTTGCGCGGAGGCGCGGCCGCCAGCACAATCTGGCCGCCCAGATGATCGCTCGCCTCGTAGACGGTCACGTCGTAGCCGCGCTTGGCCGCCACGCGTGCGGCCTCCAGACCGGCAATACCGCCGCCCACAACGGCGATCTTCTTGTCGCCCTCGCCCGGCTTAATGGCGATGGTAGCCTCGTCGCCGTTCTCGGCATTGAGCACACACGAGATGTACTTGCGGTTTTGAATCGCATCGACGCAGCCCTTGTTGCAGTTGAGGCACTCGCGGATGGGTTCGTCCGTGGCGGCCTTCAGCGCAATGTCGGGGTCGCACATGAGCGAGCGGCCATAGGCGATGATATCGGCCGCGCCGTCTTCCAGGATCTTCTCGCCGGCCTCGACCGAGACAACACGGCCCACAGTTGCCACCGGCACGGAGACCAGGGCCTTGACGCGCTCGGCCACGGGCAGCGTCCAGTTGTAGGGCATGGCGCCCATGGACGGAATGGTGTCGCCCATATTGCCGGTGTGGTTGGCTTGTGCAACCTGGATCATATCGATGCCCGCGCCCTCGAGCAGCTTGGCGAACTCGCAGGCCTCATCGGGCTGCAGGCCGCCCTTGCCACGCGGCGTGCCGTCGGGGTTCTCCATGATCACGGGGAGCTTATACTCCACCATCAGCTGCGGCGCGGCTTCCTTGATGGCAGCGACGACCTCCAGCGCGTAGCGAACGCGGTTCTCAAACGAGCCACCGTACTCGTCGGTTCGCTTGTTGAGGATCGCGGAGCACAGCGAACCCACCAGGCGGTCGCCGTGGACCTCGATGGCATCGATGCCGGCCTGCTGCGCGCGAGCGGCCGAGGCGGCGATGGCCTCCTTGATCTGGGTGAGCTGCTCTACGCTCGCCTCGTTCACAAAGTGCTGCATATCGTGGTGCAGCTTGGCATATGCCTGCTTGCGGATCTCGTTGGACTCGGCCATCTTGGCGGCAAAGGCCTCCTCGTCGCCGGCGGCCTTGGCCTCCTGCGCAGCTTTGGCCGCAGCCATGGAGCCCATGACCATGCGACCGACACCGGGCACGTCGTACTCGGGGTGGAACAGCTGCAGCGCGACCTTGGCACCGTGCTTGTGGACGGCGTCGGCCAGTGCCTTAAACGTGGGGATCTGGGCGTCGGTTGCCAGCTTGGGCGTGGGGCTTGCGGTCATGACGGGAGCGACGTCGCCGATGACGATGTAGCCCACGCCGCCACAGGCCAGGCGCTCGTAAAAAGCCAGGCTGCGCTCGCCGATGGAACCGTCGCGCTCCTCATAGCCGGTGGTCAGCGGCGGGAACATAATGCGGTTCTTGAGCTCAAGGGGGCCAACCGTAATGGGCTGGAGCAGCTTGGACGCAGGTGCGGTCATGGACATTCCTCTCTTGTAGGCGCGGCGGCGATGATGCCGCGTAGTTGTTTAGAGGATATGGCATGGGGGTACAGCGGCACAACGAAAATCGGCGAATATCAGGTGGAGGCAGGCGGATGGGGCGGGGCGGCCCGTCGGTTTGTCTCAATCTGTAACAGCTACCCAGCAAAACCGGGTCTTACTGTTACAGATCGAGATATTCCTCTCGACCCATCCTCAATAATCTAAATCTGTAACAGCTAGACCCACTTTTGACCCCTACCTGTTACAGATCAAGACAAACGGCAGCGTTCCGTCGGAAAATCTCGATTTGTAACACCTACAGGCCAAAAACGACCCCAGATGTTACAGATCGAGACGAACAAACTCGGTCCGACCAAACATCTCAATCTGTAACATCTAGACCGACTTTTGACCCCTACCTGTTACAGATCAAGACAAACCAATCTAGCCTGCCGAAAGATCTAAATCTGTAACAGTTACTCGGCAAAAACCGTCCCTCGTGTTACAGATTTAGACAAACGGGACCCAACCCACCGGCATATCTCGATCTGTAACACCTAGCCGCCCAAATCGGGTCTAGATGTTACAGATTGAGATTTTGTTTGAGAGGCCGAGAATTGGACCGAGAACACGGTCCCGGAATAACAAAAAAGCTCGCCGGCTAGGCCGACGAGCTGCAAGTTGGACGATGGGGTCGTACGCCCCGTCCTGCCTATAGAACCTCGGCACCGTCTTGGCGATTTCCTCGGTCATCAGCTGCTGCATGTCTTCCTCCGTTCCGGGCAACCTGCCCTCAACATCTCGCCCCTGTGGGCAAAGCCGAATGGCGACGCCGCGCGTCGTCGTCGGCTTTGCTCCCTGCAAAGCCGCACCGGAGCGAAGACGGGTCAAGGGAGGTCCATGACGACCTCCACCAACCGGAGCGGAGCGGAGGTTTGTGTGGGGTCTCATGGGCCCCCTTGACGCGGCGTAGCGGAGGTGCCACCCGGCCGTGAAGCCGTGGCCATACGGCGGCGTATGCCGCCTATCGGCAACAAAAAGGCCCGCCTTCGGCGGACCTAAAAGGAAATGACCGTCTTCAAGGTAAAACGAGGATCCCAACACGCGAACCGGGTGCAGGCTATCAAACCGGGTTCTTGATCTCCGCCGAATCGAAGGCCCAGACCCACCAGCGGCTCAATTCAAGGCGATCATGGCCGATCGCCCTCTCAAGGTACAGGATTGTCTCCCATCGACCGAACCTGACCGCATACTGCTGATTACTGCTTCCGTTCAACACGGGGCCAGGAGGAGAGACTTTCAGGATCTCGTCGATTGGAAACCGCCTGCCGTCGGGCCAATCGACCGCGAACGGACGAACCTCGCCCGAGCTCGTCACCATCACCATGACATCGACATACTGCTTATGGGCGCGGCGGTCATGGTCGGGACCCACCGAGCGAACGGTGCATTCACCTGTAAAAACCGCTTGCGCCGAGCTCATATATGAACCGCCGCCATGCCGGAACCCTTGGCCACGAACCATCTGCCGCCCTCCCACCAGATGGTTTTGCGCTGTTTCGCGATGCAGACGCCGACCTCGACACAAAGGTTGCCGAAGATCGCGCGACCATATTCCCGCCTGTCATAAATAGACTCGACTGTCCACGACCGGCCGTCGGGCCAGTGGATCACCCGGGGATCCGCCGGCCCATGGTTGAAATTGACGGACCCCTTGGTATCAACGTCGATATAGATACGACGCTCCTCTACCGGTATCCCACACGTCCCGGCCAGCGAATGCTTCTTGAACAATACGACCCCCATAGTACGAACATATGTTCGATACTATAGACCAATATTTCTACCGTTGAGGAGCATTTTCATGACCGAGCTCGAACAAAATCGGATCTTCGATATCAGCTACGAGATGAGGGGGCTCGCGGCAACGCTCGTCGCCGCCTCACGCGGCGATATCCAAGACCCAGAGAGAGTCATCGAATTCGCCGCAGGCCAAGTTGACCGCCTTGCCGGAAATCTTGTCGATTGCATCACGGATAACGACGCCACAGCGACCGCACAAGGATAGACCTGGCCCCGATATTCAATAGAAAACGCCCCGGCAATTTACTGCTGGGGCGTTTTTTAGAGCTCAATCTCCGCGATTATTTTTTTCATCTCGAGGGCCCATCCGAGCTGTTCCTCGATGTACCCCGGCCATGCGTCCTGGTGGCCCTTGATGGGGTGGCCCGCCTTGTAGAAGCGCAGCCCCGAGGCCTTTTTCGCATCGAAGGTCACCGCCGTCAGCCCGAGGTGATCCTCGAAGACCCCGCTGTTGGCGATGGCGCGGTGCCCGATCTCCTTGTCGTCGTCCACGTACAGCTCGATGCCCGTGCGGCCCTTGTGCGTATCGATGAGCAGGGCGAGATGGTATGCCGAGACCCCCAGGCGGAGCGTCGACCAATGGTCCTTGCTGGGCTTCTGCGGGCTGAACTCCTTGAGGAGCTCCGGATGGCCGCCCGCCACCTCGCGGTAGGCCGTCCAGTACGCCAGCTTGACCTTTTCGGTTTCGCTGAGCCCTTCGGAGAGCTTCACGGCCTTGGTCCACTCGTTCGGCTGCTCGACCACGCCGAAGCGCGGGGCGGGCAGGGAGTCCCCGATCTTCCAGAGCTCGACCTCAACCAGGAAGAACCCGAAGTCACTGTCGGTGTGCTGGTTGAGCCACTCGATGGCCTGGCGGTGCTCGTCGCGGGCGCGCGCCACGACCCAGATGACGACCTCTGCGCCCTTGCCGGCGGCGTACGTGATCACCTTGCCGAGGTGGTCGTGGTTGGTGTCCTCGAGCTGGTTCTCGATGATCACCTTGCGGCCCGTACCGGACTCCTGTGCGTAGATGTCCACGTTGAACGATCCGACCGAGGACTCAGTCTCTATGAGCTCGAGCTCGATTCCGACCGCCATCCCGAGGGTTGCGAGGTTCTGCTCCTCGGCCAGCCACTTGGTGAAGTCGTGGGCCTCATGCGGCCACACCTCGCGCAGGGGAACCTTCTGGATGGTGTCCAGGTTATAGGTCTTCATCCGCCGCCCTCTCGACCGATAATCCAGTGCCGTTGTAGAGCCTCTCGCCGTCAAACGAACGCAGCAGGAGCCCACGACGTTCGTCGACGTCCTTCAGCTCGCACGGATACACGAATAGCAAAATGTTTTGCCGGTACTTGTAGTCAGCGTAGACATCCGGATCGCCTAATCGCGTAGGTATGGACACGATATCGTCCGCCATACGCTCACTTGACCCCACGTATATTCCGAGATAGTCGCTGAAGTTCTTATCGTGGTCATGCCTGCGGTATGTCGCGATGAGATAGCAGCCGGGCATATCGTAGCCGTTGAACGCAGTCTCGGAGGCTTTGCCCTGCTGGCAGATGAACTCGTGCAGGGGCATCACCGTCGACGCGCCTTCAAATATTGATTGCCTGGCGGCATCGATCTTCTTGCGAGCCTCCGCGGCGGCCCTTGAGTCCTGGAACGCCTTCGTGGCATCACCCAACGCGCCGGCTGCCGCGCCGACGCCTTCCGCCGCCGCACCAAATCCCTTGCCGATGCCGTCGGCAACAGCACGCGCGCCGCTGGTCGCCCCGTCGGCAGCGCTTTTCACGGCTCCATCGACATCGAAACCGAGCTGCTTTGCCCCATCGACAACCCCGGCGGCGGCGGCCAAAACCCCCGCCGCAAGATTCACCGTGTCTTTTACGGTTTTCAAATTGACGGCCATATCGAGCCTTCCCTTCTATTCCACCTTGCCAAATCGGTTCATGACCTCAAGTAGCTCGCCCGTCGTGACGATTTTTGCCTGCGAGTTGCCGTTGAAAACTGCGTCGAGCTTGCTTCGACCCACGTTATCGCCTATTACGAGGTACTTCGTGCTCTGCGCGGGTTTGCCATCGGTCGCCTTCATCCCGCATTCCTTAAGTGCGGTAAGGATCTCATCGCGTTTGTAGCCCGGGGTAACGCCGGATACCTTCACCTTGAGTCCGACCGGATCAGCAATTTCGCCCGGATTGCCTCTATGGCCCGCCTCCTCGGCTTTCGCCAGAACCTCTTCGATGGTTTCTTGCGACCCGTTCAC
The DNA here is from genome assembly GCF_052066095.1 of Collinsella sp. HCP28S3_B9. NCBI lineage: Bacteria > Bacillati > Actinomycetota > Coriobacteriia > Coriobacteriales > Coriobacteriaceae > Collinsella > Collinsella sp. HCP28S3_B9. Next base: position 40,505 of record NZ_JBQHST010000011.1, on the reverse strand, counting down.
CAGTCCCAAGCCCGTGAAAACACGCTTGCAACCATGATGGGAGGAGGCATTCAGAGCCCAAACGGCGGGCTCGAGCGCGCCGAACTCGCCGACCAGTCCATTGAAAATCCCAAGGCATGCCTCGGCGTCGCTCATGGCATCGTGGTGGCTATCAAGATGCACGCCGTAATGCTCGCAGAGGTCGACAAGCGCTCCGGGCAGACCCTTCTGCTTCGCCACCAGCATCGTATCGATCACTTCGATCTCGGGCATTTCGATGTCGTAGGCAGCCAGACTCTTCTTGATGTGGTGAATGTCGGCGCCGTTAGCGTTATGCGCGACCAGGATATAGTCTCGCAGCAAATCCGCCAGACCGGCATCCTCCCAGAAGCGGACAAAGGTCGGCATGTCGTCCAGTGAGTCCCAATCGATTTCCAGATGAGACCTGCTCCACCAACCAATCTCGCTCTCAGGATTGATCAACCGGCAAACCGGGTCGCCCACGCAGTTTCCCTCAAGATCCGTGAGGATGTAGGCGACCTGGCATATCCTCTGCTGGGGATTCGCCGTCTCGCTGTCCCAGAAGATATATCCCTTTTTCGCCATACGGCTTCCTTTCCCTTAAAACGAACTGTTCGACCCGCGATGAAGCATTATCAGGAGCTGTTCGTTAACTCTGCGGCGATAATGTCGCTGTCCGTGAAGACGAAACTGATGAGCTCATCTTCCAAAGGCGCGCGCTCTTGCTCCTCCTCGGCCTCCTCGAATGTCATCGGCATCTCGCGGTCTCCCGAAAACTCATGGCAGATAGCATAGAGACGCGAGGGCCTATCGGCCCATTTATCAGCTGGTCGGCCAAAGGCGTCATACGGCCGCAGTCCGCCCCCGGCATCGCGCCAGACGATTGCCGGACCGACCGGAAAAACGGAGTCCAAGGCGGACCTGGCGGTCCATTCCGTCGAACCGCAGGGCTCGTCCCTATCGGTACAGGTGTAGACAACACCGTGGTACGCAAGCGAATACTCGTTCTCATGATCGTATCGCCGCAGCCAGTCGGATGCCCAGGGGTATTGCTTCTCATCGATCCCCGACCAATCAGAGACAATTGCCTCCCACGGAAACCTCTCCCCGTCGGGCAGCACGCACTCGGTCTCGGTGGAGGCATCGAGGTCGGACATAACGCACGCTATGCCGTCAAGCGCCGCATCGTCGACAATTGGCTCACCGTTTTGCTTGCGGTAAGTGAATCCGGGGTCCCCCTCAGCCATTACTTCACCTTCCATGCTGCAGGCCAGTCGGCAGGTTGGGCCTTCTCGTTCAAGGCGGGCAGCTCGTTAACGATAGCGATCGTCTCCATCGACACAGTCACGACGCGCTCGACAAGATCGACGATATAGCGCGGATCGTCGCTGTAGTCGTTGGGATCGTTGATGATGCCCGAGGCCTTGTCCTTGCGGACCTGATAGCGATCCATGAGCCAGCCGATGGCCGAGCGTCCATTGACGACGTACTCGTATGCCTCAAGTGGGATGCCGCGCAGCGTCATGTTCTCGGCAACCTTGAGGACGGTCATGTCCTGACCCTTGGGGTGTTCCTCATCCTTCTTGTGCGGGCCGAATTTCATTTTGACCGTTCGACCCGGGTTCACCGAATCGCCGTCCTCGACGATCGATGCCCATGGGTCAATCGTCTCGTAATCGAGATGAAGATGGGCGAGCTTTCGTCCCGCCTCCGAGAATCGAGCGAAATCTTCGGCAAGGGGGATGCGCGGCAGCTCCTTCTTGAGATTCGACTCGAAACGCTTGCGGTACTCGGGAGAGTGCAAGATGCCGTAAACGTAATAGAAGATATCCGTCTTGTTGAGCTCGATGCCGCCGTCCTTCTTGTAGCGCTTCGGGAATACGTGCGGGTAGGCTTTGCGAAAGACCTTAAGAGCCTCATCCGTGATGGCATCATGGCGTGAATAGGTCTTCTCGGTATGGCTCGCACCGCTGCCAAATAGAGATGTCTGTCCACCGGGGGCTATATAGTCGTTTTCGTCAAAGAGGGTCGTGCCCACCCGCTCCTCTTCGTACCAGTAGAGAGGAAAACACTGGGCATGGTGATTCAGCTCAAGATCTGGCAATATGTCAGAAATAAACGGTCCACGTTCACCAAACAGAATCACAAGATTGTCGAAGCAATGAGAGTGATTTTGCTGGTAGGTCATTGCGCCGCCTTTTCCAGGCATATCCCCCCTGGCAGTCTTTCGATCCACAGAGATAGATATGGGTTTGCTGGTAGGTCCTTGCGACCGCTCGCCTTCGGCGAGCGGGAAAAGGCGGGTTTGCTGGTAGGTCATTGCGGTCAGCTGCTTGCAATAGTAAACCCACTGCTTGCAGAACGGACGATACATACCGGCAACGACATGTCTGTCGTCATAAACTGCCCGCCGTCCGCGCCTCACATCTTCAAGTTGATTCCGATTCCAGCTGATAACCGTCGGTTCATAGGTTACGAAATCCTCAGGCTTTACCCCATTGCCTTCTCTGGCATACCTGTCAACCTCATAGTCAAGCCTATCTATCAAGCCTTTCATATTTGAACGAACAACCGAACCAGAATAATTCCAAGCCCATGAGTCACGACCAGTCGCAATTCCCAAGGAAAAGGTCTTGAAGAGGCCGCATGGCTCCTTCATTTTGTTGATAGCCATAGGGGCGAACAAGTCGAAGGATTTATCCCTCTTGTCGAACCAGTCACCGTGTTCGTCCGGGATAATCTCGCGCCAAGCAACGTTACCGTCAACGGCGGCGAGTTTGATTGTCTCCAGCTTCTCCTCGCGAGATTTATAATCTTCGACACCAAAGTAATGAATAGTCGCCGAATGCGTTTCAGCCTTCTTTTTCACCAACATGGTCACGGCGACAGGCGTCCTAGACCCTTGGCCGAAAACCTTGCCGCCCTCTTTTCGCGACTCCTCGCCCATGGTCCGCTGGTTACCGCGAAGATCGAAGATGAAAATATCATCGAACTCCTTAAGGAAGCAACGACGGATACCAGCCATCGCCTGCCCCCTCAACCAGCCGGCATTGGAAACAAAGCAGACTATCCCCTGTTCTCCAATACGATCAGATGCCCATCTGAACGCACGGATGTACGAGTCGTACATCTGACGTTTGTTGCTCGCATTGGAGGCTTGGACATAAGTCTGCTCAAGTCGAGAATCAAGAGTCGGATAAGACTCGTTCGCATTGTCATCGTCGGCATTTTTCTGCCCAGAAGAATAGGGTGGATTACCCACGATCACCCGGATCGGGAGTGCATTCTGGATACGCACGCGATCCGTGTTGTCGTAGAACACCTCGTCGTCGAGCGTGTTCGACTCCTCGGTCATCTGGAACGTATCGGTGAGCACCGCGCCCTCGAACGGCTGATAGTCGCCGCCCATGCGGGCATGGTAGGCATACTCGATATTCACCGTCATGATGTAGTACGCGAGCAGCAAGATCTCGTTGGAGTGGATCTCGCGGATGTACTTGCGCTTGAGTTTCTCGTCGGGGATGAGGTCGCTCTCGATGAGGTGCGCCATGAACGAGCCCGTGCCCGCGAAGGGGTCCAGGATATGCACACGATCGTCGGCGAGCGACTGGCCGAACTCGCGCTTGAGAACGCGGTCGGTCTCGCGGAGGATGAAGTCGATGATCTCGGTCGGGGTGTAGACGACGCCCATCTTGTCCGAGGTCGCCTTGAACGCGACCTTGAAGAACTTCTCGTAGAGGTCGCGGATGAGCTGCTGACGCGCCGCATCCGACTGGATGGCGGCAGCGCGGCGGCGCACGCTCGCATACACGTCATCGAGGACCTCGGAATCCGATGCCTCCTCAATCTTATGCTCTTCGAGTACGCCCAGGAAACGTTCGATGGCGACGGACACGGGGTTCGACTTCGCAAACTCGAAGTCCCCGAATAGGGCGTCGAACACCGGGACGGTGATGATGTGCTGGGCGATCATCTCGACCGCGTCCTGCTCGGTGATGCTGGGGTTTAGCGAGTCCTGAAGGCCGTGCAGGAACGTCTTGAAGCTGCCGGACACTTCGTCGTTCTCGCGAACAAGTTTGCCGATGCGTTCGATGTGGCGCTGGGCGATCTTCGCCACGTCCTCGGCCCACTCATCCCAGTAGATGCGCGTGCCGCACTTCTTGACCAGCGTGGTCTTGACGGCCTTCTCCCAGCGCTCGACCGGGAAGAAGGTGAGCCTCATCTGCACGCCCTGCGTGATCTCCGCCGCCTTCTGGCTCTCCTCCTGCTGCTTGAGCTTGAGGTCGCCGGCGTCCCACCCCTTCTGGTTGGCCGATCCGGCAACCTTGTTCTTCTCGGCCTCCTGCTGGAGGGCGAGCGCGTTGACCTTGGCCTCGATTCGCTCGTCGTGCGAGCGGAGGGCCTGGAGAATGCTCCAGACGTTCGCGAACACCTTGCTGTCGTCGAGCGCCTCCTCCGGCGTCATGCCGGCGGGAACGAAAATGGGCAGGATGATGTAGCCAAAGTCCTTGCCCTCGGCGCGCCTCATGACGCGGCCGACGGCCTGGACGACGTCCACGGTCGAGTTCTTGGCATTGAAGAAGATGACGGCGTCGAGGTTGGGCACGTCGATGCCCTCGGCGAGGCAGCGTGCATTGGTGAGAATGCGGCACTCGTCCTCGGCGACGTCCCCTCCGAGCCAGGTGATGTTTCTCGTGCGCTGGTCGGACGGCATGTTGCCGTCGACATGGCGCAGCTCGCACTTGAGCGGGAGCTCCTCGTGCTCGTCTTCGGCAAACTTCTCGACGATTTGCGAGAAGGCCTCCGTGATGGTCTTCGATGCATTGATGGTCGAACAGAAGCCGACGGCGCGGTGTAGCGGCTTGCAATCGGTCACCATGGTCTCGACGTCATCGACGACGAGCATGCCACCGAGACCGGTCGCGTCGTCGGGCGCGCCCTCGCCGTGATCGACGAGGCCCTTCCAGCAGCCGATAATCTTGCCGATGTCCGAGGGCTCCAGGCTCATTGCGTTAACGCCCTGGTCGCTCTCCAGGGAGGGCAGGCGGTCCCCGATGGCATCCTCCTGGACGGTGAGGACAACGACCTTGTAGTCGGTAAGCAGCTTCTGCTCCACGGCCTCGCCGAACTTGATCTGGTAGGCGGTGGGGCCGTAGATGGACTCGTCGTCCATGGAGGCGATGGTGTAGTCCTCCTCGGCGCCCTTGCGCTTGGCGGTCTCGCCGTAGATGCGCGGGGTCGCCGTCATGTACAGGCGCTTCTTGGCGGCAACGTTCTCGTTGAAGTGGATCTTCATGAAGGCCGAAGCCTCCGTCTTGGAGACGCCGGGGAGTGCGTTGCCGGTCGTGCGGTGGGCCTCGTCGCACACGACGATATCGAACTCGGGCATGCCGAGCGCCTGCGCGTCGTGGATGACGCCGATAGATTGGTAGGTCGAGAAGATGACGACCAGGCCGTCGGGGTTTGAGCACCTGCAACGCCTGAACGAGCGGTACAGGCTCTCAGGATTCGTCGTTGCGGGATACTCGAATGAATCGAGCGTCATCGGGATGACGTCGTCCTTGCGTGACGCCTTCGAGTCCGAGCAGACGACGAGCGAGGACATGGGCACGCGGCTCTGGCCCATCCACTCACGCATGGACTGCCCAACGAGGGAGATCGACGGCGCGCAGAAGAGGATTGTGCCGGCGGCGGGGCCGACCCAATCCTCGACGAGGCGGAGGGACATGAGGGTCTTCCCCGTGCCGCACGCCATGATCGCCTTGCAGCGGTCAAACTCAGCCCACTTCTCCTCGATTGCCGCGACCGCGCGCTCCTGATGAGGGCGGAGGTCGTAGGTTACACGCTCGCCGGCGGGAACACCTTCGATAAACGGGGTCCAGTCGAGATTGGAGGCCGCCATCTTGGCGGTATCAATGTACATGGATCCGCTGGCGTCGATTTGCTTCTGGAGGTTCTTTCCCGGACCCTTCGCCGTCGTCATGACCATCAGGGAGTCGACGCCGTCGATAAATGCCGCATGGGCGAAGAACGAGTCGCAGATGCCCTTGGGAAGGTCCTTCTCGCCGTCATAGCACTTGCATTGGATTGCCCACCATTCCCCCGCCTCGGCGGTCTGGGCCATGAGGTCGATTCCGTTGTCTTGGGTGTCGTGGACGGGGCAATCGTCCCATTCGAGTGCCTGGGCTATCGTCCCGACACGGGAGAAGAACAGCGCGTAGAAAGGGTCGTTCTTGAGATAGTAGACGCAGGCCGCCTCGTACTTGTCACCCTTCTCCTTGGTCGTTGCCGACCCGTTGACGATAGGGTCAAGGGCATCGTAGACGGTCTTCATATAGCGACTCCTTTGTTGTTATTCAGACGTCACTATTTTAGCTAAGGACCGCCAGAACTCTTTCTAATTGGAGTTTATCGGTCGACAAGTCAAGCCGACCGGCCCGCGATTATCAATGGTTTATATGCTTCACAAAATAAATTGCCACAGGATTCACCCGCAATTCACCCGCAAAGAAAACCAATAAAGAAAAAGCTCGGAAGCAATTATGCTTCCGAGCTGCAAGTTCTTGGTCGCGGGGGCAGGATTTGAACCTACGACCTCCGGGTTATGAGCCCGGCGAGCTACCAGACTGCTCCACCCCGCAATGTCTGGGCGCCTCATATGCGCAAGAAAGAATATTACTCGGGAGTTCGGTGGACGGCAAGGAAACTCTCGTAGAGCATAATTCCTTCATATTTAAAACCTCTCAGCCCATATCACCGTAAACGAATCGCAGCCGAGCGCCGTCGACAGCACGTATACAATGGTGCGCGTCCTTTTATGCCGAAACCGGGAGTAGACATGCTGCTCGCTATCGATATGGGAAACACGCAGACGGCCATGGGCCTGTTTGACGGAGACGAGCTGGTGCAGTCGTGGCGCATGCCCACTGACCGCTCCTATACCGCAGATGAGATCCATGTGCGCCTGATGGGTTTTTTTAAGATGTACGGCCTTTCGCTCGACGCGGTCGACGCTATCGCCTTTGCGGGCGTGGTGCCGCAGCTCTCGCGCGAATGGCATGCCGTGGCCGACCGCATTGCCGCAGACGCCATCGTCATTGGGCCGCAGACGGCCGCCGTGACCAAGCTGCGCGCGGCGCGTCCCCAGGCCGTAGGTGCCGATCGCGTCGCCAACGCCGTTGCGGCTGAGACTTTCTACGGCGCACCGGCGATCGTGGTGGACTTTGGCACCGCAACCAATATCGACGTCATCGATGAGGACGGTTATTACATTGGCGGAGCGATCGCGCCGGGCATCCGCATCTCCATGGATGCACTTGCCGCCCGCGCCGCCAAGCTCGCCAGCGTGCCGCTCGAGGCGCCCGAGCACGCCATCGGCCGCGATACCGAGGAGTGCATCAAGGTCGGCGCCGTGGTGGGCACCGCCGCTATGGCCGAAGGCCTGGTCGCGCGCATGAAGCGCGAGCTGGGCCGCGAGGATGCCACCGTTATCGCCACGGGAGGCCTCGCCGGCATCGTCGCCGATTCGACCGATGCCTTCGACGTGGTCGATGGACAGCTCACCATTAAGGGTATCTGCGAAATCTACCGCCGCATGCAGGAGCTGGGATAGGGCAGGAGCTTAAGTCGAGCACGAGCGCGAGCGGCGAACTAGGCAACGCATCGAGCCTATTCCTCAAAAACGAAAATTTTTCAGTTTTGAGGAACAGGCTCGATGCACGCTACGCCTCGCCGCACAGCCACCTCGCCAGGTCCACGATCTGCACTCCGTCGCGATCCGTGGCCTCGTGATGCGTGCGGGCGAGAATCATCTTGGGATACGCATCGCCAATGCTCAGCAGTGGCGAAATCTCGCGTTCAAATGTCTTATCCGAGCTGATGTCGTCGCTCACCTGAATGTAGAGCTTCTCGCTTCGCTTGATTGCTACAAAGTCTATTTCCTTTTTATAGAGCACGCCGACGTATACCTCGTATCCGCGGCGCAGCAGCTCGATTGCCACTATGTTCTCGTATACGCGCCCCCAATCCATATCACGTGTACCGAGCAGCGCGTATTTGAACGCGTGGTCCGCCAGGTAATACTTCTCGCCGCTCTTAAGGTATTTCTTGCCGCGAATGTCGTATCGGCGAACTTTATAGAAGGCAAACGCATCGCACAGGTACCCCATGTACGCACCGACCGTCTTGTTCGTAATCTTTAGCCCATCCGCATTTAATGCATCGGTAATGTTGCGTGCCGACGTAATGTTGGAAACGTTGTCCATCATGTAATCGGCAATGCGCAGCAGCGCCGATTCGTTTCTCACGTTATGCCGTTGCACGATATCTCTCACAATGAGCGTCTTAAAGACGTTGGAGAGATATTGATAGCGCTGCTCCTGCAGTGGATAAGGGTAAGAGCCAGACATACCGCCGGTTCTCGCATACTCATCGAAGCCACGGTCGACCTCGCCCTCGTCGCCATAGAGACGATACTCCTCAAACGAGAATGGGAAAACCTCGATCTCGAACGTGCGCCCCGTAAAGAGCGTCGACAGATCGCTCGACAGCAAAAAGGCATTCGATCCGGTAATGAAGATGTCATAATGCTCGGATGCGTGAAGACTGTTGATCGCACGCTCAAAACCGTCGCACATCTGAACCTCATCGATAAGCAGAACGTTTTGTTTGCCGGGCACCCGATGATCTTTTACATAAGCGAGCAACGCGTGATACTCGAGCAGGTTCTCGAACTCATCGAGGTTGTAATTTATATGGATGACATTCGAATTAGGCAGATTTGCCTCCACGTAATCGCGGAGGGCCTCGAGCAATTTTGATTTACCGCTGCGGCGGATGCCCGTGATGACCTTGATATCCGGCACGCCAATAAGACTCGTCAACGTGTCCATATATGACGCTCTATTGATGAGTTTCATCGGGGCCTCCTCGCGGTCTTTTATCTCTATTCCTCAAAAACGAGAATTTTTCAGTTTTGAGGAATAGGCTCTATAGCGAATATACCTCGCGAAAGGCCGAGCTGCCTTAATCCTATTCCTCAAAAACGAAAATTTTTCAGTTTTGAGGAATAGGGCCGCGATGCCACCCTGTAGTCGCGCAAAGACCCTCCCCGGCAGAGGCCGAGGAGGGTCTTGTTGTCATCATTATCTTTGAGCGCGGACATCTCGCGTTACAGCCCGCGAATCCGTACGGCCTCGGGCGGAAACTCCTGCTCGCCGGCATCGGTCTTGATGGTCGCGCGACCCCAGATGTCCAGGCCCGCAAACACACCGACCGCAAGCGGCAAGCCGTTGGGCGACACCGCCGCAACCTGGCGGCCCAGCAGCGGCACCATGTCGAAGTACTCGCCCAGCACGGGAGCCAGCGGGCCGGCGGCGCCCTGCGGCGTGTTGGCGACAACCGCCCAGGCGTCCACGCGGGCCAGCACGGCGGTAGTCAGCGCTTCGACCAGCGCTTCGTCAGCCACGTCCACACCGAGCTCGCTCAGCGCCGAACGCTCAATATCCACCGTCACGGCACCGAACATACCCGCGGCACCGGCGCCACCGTTGACGGCGACGCGTGCAAACGACGTCTCAAACGCGGGCGCGCCGCACACGATATCGCTCGGCCACTGGATACCCACCTTGCCGGCAAGGCCCAGCCCCGGTGCTGCAGCCGTTCCCGCGAGCGCGTCCATCATGCCCATCGCCGCCACAAACGGCAGGCCATGGAAGGCGTGCATATTCACATCCGGGCGCACGACCAGCGAAAACGTCAACGACCCCTCGTCCACGCTCCACGCGCACCAGCCCGCGGACACGCCCTCGCGGCCCGCGTCACGTGCCGCGTCAAGCTCGGCACCAGCGGCTACAGCGTTCATCTCAATCATCTACATACGCCCCAATTCGCCCACGATATGGCCCACGCGATCCTCGGGCTCCTTGACCTCGACGCCGTTGTAGCGGAAGAACCGCGCCGGGTCGTGCATCAGGTCCTCGAGCGGCACCAGCACAAAGTCGCGTTCGCCAATGAGCGGATGCGGCAGGCGCAGCTTCTTGCCGCCGTGGATCTCGCCATCCATCCACAGCAGGTCCAGATCGATGGTGCGTGGGCCGTTGACCTTGGCCTTCTTGGATCGGTCGCGCCCCAGCTCGGCCTCGATCTTCATAAGCTCGTCGAGCAGCACCAGCGGCGCCAGCTCGGTCTTGATCTCGATGACAGCGTTGGCAAACGCGTCCTGGCGCGTCTCGTAGGCCGGCTCGCTCTCGTAGATGCGCGAGCAGTTGGACACACAGGTGAGCGGAATCTCGGCGATCATGTCGCGCGCGGCGCGGATGTTGTCGCAACGGTGCCCCAGGTTGGAGCCCACGGCCACAAACGCGCGACGCGGCTGCGGCTTGGCAACAGCCCAGTAGCCGTTCAGGAACTGCGCAAAGCCGGTGACATCGTGCACGCGCACGATGTTGGCGCCGGCCTGGATAGCGCCCAGGCACACGCCAAAGGTGGCGGCATCGCGCTCGGCGGCCTCGGTCACGCCCGAGACGGCGCCCACAAAGCGCTTGCGCGACACGGCGCACATGAGCGGATAGCCCAGCGACGCCATCTTGGCGGTCTCGCGCTGGATGACGATGTCTTCGTTGGCCGTCTTGCCAAAGCCCGGGCCGGGATCGATGCAGATGCGGTCGCGCGACACGCCGGCATGAATGAGCGTGCGGGCCTGGTCGGACAGGAAGCCCATGACGCGGCGCATGATGGGCGCCGAATCGGGCAGGGTGAAGCGGCGGAGCTGCGAGGTGGGCACGTAGGCCTCCTCTCGGCGAGCACTACGGCGCATCATGGCGGCCAGGTGGTCGCTGGGCTCTGATGTGGCCTCGGTGGGTGCGGGCGTGGCCTCGGGCGCGGGCGCGACGGTCTCGGCGGCAGCAGCCTGCTTGGCAGCCGGCGTCTCCTGCCCCGGCTCGGTTGCAGACTCGGGCGCGGGCTCCGGCTCGCCAAACGGCAGCGAGGGCTGCACCACGCCGCCCGGGAGCTTGCTCTCCACCTTAAGCTCGCCCAGCAACTTGCCGCGACGGCGGCGAGCCGGCTTCTCGGCCTCGCGCGCGGCCTCGGCAGCCGCCTCGCGCGCCTTCTCGGCAACAAACGCCGCGGCAGAGGTATCGAGCTGCACCGTCGCGTGCGTGCGCGCGGGCGCGGCGACCTCGCCGGCGTGCATCACGATGACGCCGCAGGTGCTCGTCTTAACAAACTCGACCATCTTGGGGTCGGTGAAGCCGGTCACGTCGTTGACGATCGAGGCACCGCAGCGCACGGCTGCCTTGGCAACCGCCACATGACGCGTGTCGATCGAGACGATGGCGCCCTCTTTGGCAAGCGCACGCACCACGGGCAGCACGCGACGCGCTTCCTCATCGGGATTGACCGGGGTAAAGCCGGGGCGCCACGTCGACGTGGACTCGCCGCCCACGTCGATGATGTCGGCGCCGGCATCGAGCATCGCCAGGCCGTACTCGATAGCGGCATCCTGGTCAAAGTGCTCACCGCCGTCGCTAAAAGAATCGGGCGTCACGTTGAGGACGCCCATGATGCGCGGACGGTCAAAGCTGAGCTCGTACTTTCCGCACCGCCATGTCTTGCTGTCGTTCGCCATGAACATCCTCCTAAAATGCCCGCGCCGCCACGCTCGGGCGCAGGCGGCGGGGTCGCTTTGCAATTAGTCTTTCTATTGTATCCGCGCGCGCGGGCTAGAACGCAAACGCGGCAGCGATGTCGCAAGAAATCAGCAGGTCGGCATTTGCATCCTGATCGGTGGGAGCAAGATTGCATATGGCCAGCGTATCGCCGGTAAAGTATCGCGTAAGGCCCGCCGCCGGATACACCACGAGCGAGGTCCCGCCCACAATGAGGGCATCGGCCGCGGCAATGGCGGCAACGGCGTCGGTCAGCACATGCTCGTCGAGCGGCTCCTCGTAGAGCACCACATCGGGCTTAATGCGCCCGCCGCACGCGGGGCACACGGGCACACCCGCGGCGTCCTCGTGCCCGCGGGCGCAAATCCACTCGGCGCTATAGACCGCGCCGCACGACTGGCAAATGTTGCGATGGACCGATCCGTGCAGCTCGAACACGCGCTGCGAGCCTGCCATCTGATGCAGACCGTCGATATTTTGCGTCACCACGGCATTTAGTTTGCCGGCACGCTCCAGCTCGGCCAGCTTGGTGTGGCAGCGGTTGGGCTTGGCGCCAAGTGAGATCATCTTGGTGCGGTAGAAGTCGAAGAACTCGGCCGGATGCGCCTCGTAAAAGCTATGAGAGAGCATGGTCTCGGGAGGGTAGGCAAACTGTTGGTGATATAGGCCGTCCACGCTGCGGAAATCGGGAATGCCACTCGCCGTGGAAACACCGGCGCCGCCAAAGAAGACCACACGCTTGTGAGTACCAAACAGCTCCGCCAGTGCGGCGGAGGCCCGCTTGGGATCCGATATCGCCTGCGTCATATGAGTCCTCCGTCCTTGTTGGTCGGGCAGCGTCGGGCGACATCCCAGCATGCGGCCTTTGAGTCAGCACGCGCGGAGCCCACCACCGCCCCTTTTGCGCTAATCTTAAGCCTGCAAACCCCGTCGAAAGGACACCATGCCTCAGACTTACACTTTCGCCTCGTGGAACGTCAACGGTCTGCGCGCCGTGCTCAAAAAGGACCCGAGCTTTATCCAGATCGCACAGGAGCTCAATGTCGATATCCTGGCGCTGCAAGAGACCAAGCTGCAGGAGGGCCAGGCCGATATCGACCTGCCCGGTTATCACCAAACCTGGAGCTACGCCGAACGTAAAGGCTATTCGGGTACTGCGGTCTTTAGCCGCCAGGAACCGCTGCGCGTGCTGCGCGCCGATGCGCTGCTGCCTTACGCCGGCGAGGGCGCGGCAGCCGAGCTCGTGGCGCAGGCCGCGACCGAGGGCCGCGTCTGCGCGCTCGAGTTCGACAAGTTTTGGTTTGTGGACGTCTATACGCCCAACGCCCAAAATGAGCTCGCGCGCATCGATGTGCGCATGGCCTGGGACGATGCCTATCGCGGCTTTTTGAGCGCACTTGAGCGCGAGACCGGCAAGCCCGTGGTGACCTGCGGCGACTTTAACGTGGCGCACGAGGAGATCGACCTTAAGAACCCCAAGTCTAACCGTGGCAACGCCGGCTTTTCGGACGAGGAGCGCGGCAAGTTTACCGAGCTGCTCACCGCCGGCTTCACCGATACCTGGCGCGCGGCAAACCCCGACGTCGAGGGCGTCTACAGCTGGTGGAGCTACCGTTTTAATGCACGCAAGAACAACGCCGGCTGGCGCATCGACTACTTCCTGGTAAGCAATTCAATCGCCGGCAACGTGCGCGACACCGGCATCCGCGGCGACATCTTTGGCAGCGACCACTGCCCCGTCACCCTCACCCTAGAGCTCTAGCCCCAGCCGACCCCTCGGGGACGAAGCAAAACGGATCGTTTTCACCTCGCGAGGGAATCCACGCGGCACACCCGCCACGAAACTGCCCCATCTACTACGTTTAAGCCACTACCCTCAACCACGGCGAACAACGCAAAAAGAAAACCGCAGGTAGAAAGCCTGCGGTTTTTCATAAAACGCGGTCATGGTCGAGGGTATCAAGCTAAACGTAGTAGATGGGCCAGTTTCGTGGCAAGCGCCGTCAACTGATTCCCTGGGGACGTCTGGGGGCGGAAGAAAACGGATCGATTTGGCTCTCTGAGGACCACGACGCCCATCATATCAGCCGGCCATTTTAAAACTATGCCGGTTTACGGGGCTGAATCGCAAATCCCCAACCAAACGCAATTCAAGCAAAATAAAACCGCAGGTAGACGGATCGTCTATTTTCGGAAAAAGCCGGTATGGTCTACCTGTGCCAATCTAGCCCCGTAAACCGGCATAGTATTAAAATGGCACTTCAACAGTATTGATTCTCGCCCCGGCGCAACCGCCACTACAGCCCGTATTTCACGACGACACGGTTAATGCGACGACACCAAGGTTTGTAGAGAGCGGCCAAGAACACGCAGGTCGCAAGGCCGTGTGTGATATCGAACGGTACCGCCGTGGCAAGACGCGCCACGGCGCCCGCCCACGTGAGCGGTTGCACAAAACCGATGATGTCGTAGGCGTTAATCACGGCGCCATAGAGCAGGCCCGACGCAAAGCCGTACGCCATCAGCGCCGGCATGCGCACGGTTCCATCGGCACGGTCGAACGCACCCGCATGCGCCAGCGCACCGCCAACGTATCCCACGAGCCCCCAGGCATACATCTGCCACGGCGTCCACATGCCCTGTCCAAAAAAGAAATTGCTGGTCAGTGCCGCCAGCGCGCCAACCATAAAACCATTGCAGCGACCAAGCGTCGCCCCCGCGATAATGGCGATGGCGCTCACGGGTTTAAAGTCGGGAATGGGGCCAAACAAGATACGCCCCGCCGCGGCCAACGCCGCCAGAACCAGCGTGGGCATAATCTGGCGCAGGCCCGGTCGCGACGCCTCGTAGCCCGCAAAGAACAGCGCGATCACCAGCGCCACCACGACAAGCATGGCAAGCGCCGCCTGCTCAACGCCTGCCAGCAACGCCGCGGCCATTACCGCTGGCACCGCCAGCAGCAGTGGGATCTCCAGTTTTGCGAGTATGCGCAGGACGCGATAATCCGCCATCCCATCACGCCCTATAAAACACATTGTCGGCAAAAAAGTCGGCGGGCGGCTCCATGCAGGCAATCTCACCGTCGAACATCATGGCAATGTCATCGGCAACCTGCTCGGCAAAATCCAGATCGTGCGTTGCCATGATGACAGTACCGCCGGCCTCCGCATGGTCGCGCAGGGCGCGGGCGATGATGCGACGGCTGGCCAGGTCCAGACCCTTGGTGGGCTCATCGAGCAATAGCAGCTCGGGGCCGATCAACAGCAGCTTTGCCAACGCAAGCAGCTGGCGCTGCCCGCCCGAAAGATCGTACGGATGGCGCCCATCCAAGCCGGACAATCCCAGACTCGTCGCGCGCTCTCGCGCCATAGCCTCGTCATATCCGCAGGTCGAAGCCCACTCCATCAGCTCCTCGCGCACCGTCTCGGCAACCAGCAGCGCCTTGGGATTCTGAGGCAGCAGTGCCGCCGAAGCCGCCCCGCGCTCCATATGCCCACGCTGCAACTTGACCGTCTTGGCCAGCACCGAAAGCATTGTCGACTTACCGCAGCCGTTACCGCCCACAACAGCATGCACCGCGCCTGCCGAAAACGACGCATCGAGCCCGCGCAGCACCCAGCCGGACGCTCGATCGTAGCGAAACCAGCCCCCTGCCAGGGTGGTAGCCGACCCAGCGTGCATTTTTGGGAGTATTCGGCATCCACCGGCGCACGACGGCGCCCCCGAGTCGTCTTGCGACAGGATTTGCGCCTCAAATTCAGCCGATTTGTCCGATTTCGGTCTTTTTTTTGCGCCCGGAGCGCCCACGCGCGGGTCCAAATAGCCCGGCCGGCCACTGGCGCTGCTGAAAACTCCGTTTTTTGCACGCCACGAGCCACCCCACCCTGGGACCTCGCCAGAAAACAGCTCTTCGCGATGCCCCAAGGAGGCGATGTCAGCGACCTCGCATACGCGCCCGCCCTCAATCCGATACGCGCACGTCGCGTATTCGAGCATCGGGCGCGGCTGGTGCGTTGCCACAACAACCGTGCAGCCCAGCTCGCGATTCACGCGAAACAGCGCATGCAGAAAATTTTTCTCGGCAACGGGATCCAGTTGGGACGTGGGCTCGTCGAGCAGCAGCACGCGAGGGCGCAACGCCAGCACGGCTGCCAGCGACAGCAGCTGCTTGCGTCCGCCCGAAAGCGTATCGGTATCGCGGTGGAGCCAATCCTCCACCCCAAGGAAATAACTGGTCTCGGCCACGCGACGACGCATCTCGTCGCGCGACATGCCTAAGTTTTCCAGGCCAAACGCCATCTCGTGCCACACGGTTTCGCACACAATCTGGTTCTCGGGGTCCTGAAACACATAGCCCACGCGCTCCGCGGACGCGCGAACGTCCATGTCGGCAACGCTTTCGCCCAGCATGCGCAGCTCGCCGGAGCATTCGCCCGCCGGCGAAATCTCGGGCTTGAGCAACGAGAGTAATGTCGACTTGCCCGACCCGGTACCGCCAACGAGCAGTGCAAACGCCCCTTGGGGAACAGACCAGTCGAGCCCGTCGAGCACCGGCGCCTCGGCCCCGGGGTAGGCAAAGCGCAGGCCCCGCACTTCAATCGCCGGCGCATCCAAGCCGCACGCCACGCCCGCCATTTTGCTCCCGTCCAACCGAGCCATCAGTCATACCTCTTCTCGTCAATCGCATGCACCACGCAGGGCAGCGCCATCCAGGTCGCGTATACAACATAGCCAGGCCACGGCGCCGGCACCGAAAGCTGCGGGTAAAACGAATACTGCATCGTCGCGGTCCACGCCACTGCCGCCGTGGCCACGCCAAACAGCGCAAGCCCAACCAGCGCGGCAACGTCGCCGCGCGCCAGTCGATACCGCGCGTACGTCGTGCGACGCGCCGCGGCGCCCCACCCACGGGAGCGCATGGCGTCCGCACGCTCCAGCGAATCTTCCATGCCCCAGCCCATCAACACGCTCGATGCCCGTAGGCGCGAACGCACGGGGTCGGCCTGCGCGCGGCCCGGCACATCAATCGCATCCTGCACCGCCAGCACCGTGCGACCGCGACGCAAAAACTGCGGGATAAGCCGCATACACATCGAGATCATGAGCGCGATCACCGGCGCGGTGTTACCCAAAAGCGCAAGCACCCTGTCGTAGCTAAGCATGGACGCCGCGGCCTCAAACCACAGCACGCTCGCCACAAACAGCCCGCCCATGCACAGGCCGTATACCATGCTCTCCAGATACACCGCACGCATGCCAATACGGAACAGTTCCGTCGAGCCCGAAGCGCTAAATAACGGGTTGAGCACCGCGATAATCAAAATCACCGGCAGCTGCCAGCGAAGCGCCCCCAACGTGCGTGCGACGCCGCGCGTCGCAAACCCATACGCCAGCCCGCCCGCAAGCGACAGCGCAAGCAGCACCGGTTGCATCGAGAACATGGTGAGCCCCAGCGTCAGCACCATGTAGAGCGCCGGCACCGCCGGATGCGACATCGAGAATGCCGCGACGGGCTCGTTGCCCGATTCCTCTCGCATGATATCCACGGACACCCCCATCCCCTCGCTCAAACGCCAACGCCGCAGTGCCGCTGCCATGCACAACCAGCGCAAACGTCACGCCGGCGGCACCGACATCGGCCGCCATGCACCAATCGTTACGCGCTCATCATATGCCTGCGGTATCATATTGCTCCGTGTATCGTTTCCAAACTCACGTGTCTATAACGTAACAGGAGATCACATGGACGCAACCGCAATTATCCTCGCCGCCGGCGAGGGCACCCGCATGAAGTCGAACCACTGCAAGGTTTCGCACAAGATCCTGGGCAAGCCCATGGTCCAGTGGATCGTCGACGCCACCATCAAGGCCGGCTGCAGCCGCGTCGTGGTCGTCATCGGCAGCCACGCCGACGAGATGCGCGCCCTTATCGACGGCGCCTACGCCAACAGCGCCACCAAGGTCGAGTGCGTCGAACAGACCGAGCGCCTGGGCACCGGCCATGCCGTAAAGGTCGCGCTCGAGGCATGCGGCATCATGCAAGGCCCCGTCGTCGTGCTCAACGGCGACCTGCCGCTCATCACCGCCGACACCGTCGCCAAGTTCGCAAAGACCGTCGCTACCGGCGAGCTCGCCTGCACCGTCATGACCATGACCCCGCCCGATCCCTTTGGCTACGGCCGCATCAAGCTGGGCGCCGACGGTCAGATCGAGCGCATCATCGAGCAGAAGGACTGCACGCCCGAGCAGGCCGCCACGCTGCTCGAGTGCAACGCCGGCTGCTACGCCTTCGACGGCGCGCAGCTCGCCGCCCACATCAGCGAGATCGGCAACGACAACGCGCAGTCCGAGTACTACCTGCCCGACATGCTCGAGATTCTCAAGGGCCACGGCCAGGCAGTCTCCATCTTCCACTGCGACGACTACCGCGACGGCCTGGGCGTCAACAGCCGCATCCAGCTCGCGCAACTCACCGCTATCGCGCGCGACCGCATCAACGAGCACTGGATGGCCGAGGGCGTTACCTTCATCGACCCCACGCAGGCCTGGATCGGCCCCGACGCCGTCATCGGCCGCGACACCGTCGTGTGGCCGCAGACGCACCTGATCGGCCGCGTCACCGTGGGCGAGGAGTGCCAGCTCGGCCCCAACAGCCGCCTCACCGACACCACCGTTGGCAGCGGCTGCACCATCGATGAGACCATCGCCATCGAGGCTGTCATCGAGAACGGCGTCGACTGCGGCCCGCGCGCCTACCTGCGCCCGGGCACCCACATGCTCGATGGCTCCAAGGCCGGCACACACGTGGAGATCAAGAAGTCCACGATCGGCGAGGGCTCCAAGGTGCCGCACCTGTCCTACATCGGCGACACCACCATGGGTTCCGGCGTCAACGTGGGCGCGGGCTCCATCACCTGCAACTACGACGGCGTGCACAAGCACAAGACCGTCATCGGCAAGGATGCCTTCATCGGTTCCGATACCATGATGGTCGCGCCTGCCCAGATCGGCGACGGCGCACTCGTGGCCGCCGGCTCCGTCATCACCGAGCCGGTCCCGGCTGACGCACTCGGCCTGGGCCGCGCCCGTCAGGTAAATATTGAGGGCTGGGCCGCCGATTATCGCCGCCGTCTGCACGAGGACGACGAGGTATAACGTTTTACCAAGCATCTAAGGAGCCGTTCCCATGGGGATGGCTCCTTTTTCTATGCTGACCTGCGCGACCGGATGAGTGGTCGGTTCGTGTCCGTTGACGGTAAAGACGTTATCAAGACCCGATAAACCCCGCCGCGCGGTTACAATGCAACAAGGCATCTATATGGCATTCGATATATAAAGGAGAAGGGTAATGCCGATTAATGATCCCGAGAAGTCGGAGAATATGCGCAAGTCCATCCGCGTGTATTCCGGTTCCTCCAACCGTCCCCTCGCTCAGAAGATCGCTGAGTACCTTGGGGTCGAGCTTTCGGGCCTTACGCTAAAGCAGTTCGCCAACGGTGAGATTTACGCCCGCTACGACGAGACCGTCCGCGGCGCCGACGTCTTCCTGATTCAGTCCGTGGCCGGCGGCAACGTCAACGACATGCTCATGGAGCTGCTCATCGCCACCGACGCTGCCAAGCGCGCATCCGCCCGCTCCATCACCGCCGTCATCACCCACTACGGCTATGCCCGCCAGGACCGCAAGGCCGGCCCGCGCGAGCCCATCACCGCCCGCCTCGTCGCCAACCTGCTCGAGCGCGCTGGCGTCAACCGCATCATCACCCTCGACCTGCATCAGGGCCAGATTCAGGGCTTCTTCGATATCCCGGTTAACCACCTGTCTGCACTGCCGCTGTTTGGCCAGTACTACAACGACATGCACTTCGATACCGACAACCTGGTTGTCGTCTCCCCCGACGTGGGCCGCGCCAAAGCTGCCAAGAAGCTCTCCGACATGCTCGGCTGCAGCCTCGCCATCGCCCACAAGGGCCGTCCGCGCCACAACGCCGCCGAGGTCATGGGCATCATCGGTGACATCAAGGGCAAGACCTGCATCATCAATGACGACATGATCGACACCGCTGGCACCCTGTGCGCCAACGTCAAGGAGCTCAAGGCCATGGGTGCCGGCGACATCTACGTGTGCGCCACCCACGGCATCTTCTCGGGCCCGGCCATCGAGCGCCTGAACGACGCCCCCATCGTCGAGTGCCTCGTCACCGATGCCATCCCCGTCGAGGTTGGCGGCAAGATCAAGACCATCTCGGTCGCCGAGGAGTTCGCCGAGGCCATCTCTGCCGTTTACCACGAGGAGCCCGTCTCCACGCTCGTCGGCGGCGACTTCGCGCTGTAATCCAGCGCGCATCGCATCATCTTTGGTGTTTTTGAAGGGTCGGAGGCTCGCTTCCGACCCTTTTTTCTGCCCCTCGATAACCCGTCTTGGACAGTTAGTTCAGATTTGTATTAATTTGGGCATTCGTTTGGGCCATTTAATGTATCGAAAGCTCTCTTGCCGGCATAATTCCACTCGATTCCTCCACCTATGGATCTCTTCACCATGCCATTGGCCCCATTTTGCCCACCGAGTCCTTCAACAACGGCAATACACCCCGGTCACCTTGTACAAATCTGAACTAACTGTCCAGCACCCATCTCAGTAGATGCCTCCAAGGCCAACCCATCACTCCATTCTCCACTTTTCCAAGGCATTCCGTATGATGTCGTTACCGCCCGCGGCGCGCGACGCCCCTTTGAGCGAAAAGAACGGCACGGCCATATCATTTCGCCAACGGCTTAGTACCTTATAGCTATGACAACCGTAATTTCACACCTCTCCGCCCTCCGCGCAATTCGCCGCGCTCGACGGGCGTACTCCGCCCTTCCCTGGGACGCCATCGATGACGAGCAACAGACACAAGCCCTCGTAGGTTGCGTTCCCAACAAGGACGCCATAGACTTTGCGGCCCTTGCAATACTTGACGCCTGGAGCGAAGACGACTCCGAGCGTCTAGACCTCTTTGTTGCGAGCGGCAGCAACAGACGACCCGACGGACGGCTCCTCCAGCACACCATCACCGCCCCTCTCCCCCAGGGCGCGATCATGCACATCGAAGCCGACATCTACGCAACGTCTCCCGCCATGACGGCCATGCTTTGTTCCAAAAATGAATCGGTTGCCAAAACCTTGATGCTTCTCATGGAACTGCTCGGAACCTACTCACTTCCGCCCGAAGCAACTTACCCCATCGCCTACGACGACACGTGGCCCGAGGCCAACAGCTTCGATGCGATGGACGATCTCGATTGCCAGGGCGATCAACCGACACCCGAAAAGCAATCCGAAACCCGCTACGAACAGGCACACTACAAATGCGAGCCCGCCACAACCATCGAAGAGCTCGAGGCAGTCGCACGGTTTGCCAAAAGTAGTTCCTACGCCTCGTTTCGCACAGCTATCAAACTCGCCCGGGCCGGATCCGCATCCCCAGCGGAATCATTGATGTTCGCCGTCCTGGGCGCACCCATGCGCTTTGGCGGATTCGGGTGTTGCAGCCTGCCCATGGGAGGCCTGCTGCTCAACTATCGAGTCGATTTCGACACCCTTGCGGTCAACATGTCCTCGGGCATCCCCTACGCCATCTGCGACTTATATTGCCCAGCCGCCGGAGTCGACAACGAATACAACGGAATTGGACATGAGCTTCAAAACGCTCGCATCCACGATGGCAATCGCAACAATGGCCTTAAGGCCATGGGTATCCACGTCCTGGTTATCAATCGTGACCAAATGAAGGACCTTGTTGCACTCGAAGCCTTCGCCCAGACGATGCATCGACTTGCGGGAGTTCGATTCCGCTACCGCATCAAGGGTTATCGCAAGCGTCAGGCCGCCTGGCTCAACACCCTGCGGGCCGGAATCGGCCTCGCGCCGGTCTAAAAGACTTTTACCCAGTGTTACCGAGCATGGCTGGACAGTTAGTTCAGATTTGTATAAACAGACGGCTCATTTCGAGGTGGTTTGCCGCCATCCCGGCGCCAATCACCTCATTTGAAGACTCAAAAGATCTGAAATAGCACAAATTGTGCTCCCCAAAGCGCCGTGACAGTTCCGTGGCCCCGATTTTGGCAGTCAAAGATCTCTTGGTTTATACAAATCTGAACTAACTGTCCATCCCGGCTTCTGACGACTGTCCAAACGCCCTCATGCGGCCTCAATCACCCTCCATTTGACAGCAGCAACGGGGTCGCTCACCATAGCAGGCGACAAATCGATGAAAGGAAGCACATGGCAGCTGCACAGCCGCTTAAGATTCGCATGGTTGCCGGACTTGGCAACCCTGGCGATGAGTATGCCGAGACCCGCCACAACGCAGGCTTCAAGGCGATCGACGAGCTGGCGCGTCAGGCCGGCGTCACGTACTGGAAAAACCAGGCCGGCGCCGAGGTCGCGCTCATCAACATCAACGATCCAGAGGAAGAGGGCGGCAAGCGCCAGATTGTGCTGGTCAAGCCGCAGTCGTACATGAACACCTCGGGCGGCCCCATCTCCAAGCTTTGCCGCGAGTACGAAATCAAGGCCGAGGAGCTGCTCGTAATCCACGATGAGCTCGACATTCCCGCCGGCGACGTGCGCGTCAAGGTGGGCGGCGGCCACGCCGGCCACAACGGCCTGCGCTCCATCATCGACAAGATGGGCAGCCGCGACTTTAGCCGCATCCGCACCGGCATCGGCAACCCTCCCGGCAAGATGGCTGTCGCCGACTACGTGCTCAAGCAGCTGCGCGCCCGCGAGGCCGAGGACTTCCAGGACACCTGTGCCCGCGCCGCCGACGCCGCCGGCCTGGCGATTGTGCACGGCGTAATCTATGCCCGCGACCACGTCAACGGCTCCGCCTCTGCCAACGGCAAGCACTAAAACCTACCAAAAAGGGATGTTTATTTTGGCAGGTTTTATATGCGAAAACGCCGCAGCGGCCGCATCGCAATAAACCCTGTGCCGCCATACATACCCAACACCCCAAAAGGGGCCGGCCTCACCGATATGCAAGGCCGGCCCCTTTTTTCGTTTTATCTGATAAAACCCGCCAAAATAAACCTGCCTCTTTGTGCTAGATCACTTTCCCCGCCTGCCAAAGATACACGTAAGCAACATGTCCATGAGGGTATAATTTACACCGTATGTCTGCACAACGCCTGTGCGCGTACGGTTTTATTCGGGCTGCCGTCCATTTCCGTGGAGGCACGGTTCGGTTGCCCTAACAAGAGAGGGGTTCTATGTATAAGATCCTGGAGAAGACGCAGTTCTCGGAGAAGGTGTTCAAGTTCCGCATCGAGGCGCCTGCAATCGCCAAGCATGCGCACGCTGGACAGTTCCTCATGGTTCGCGCCAACGAGACGGGCGAGCGTGTCCCGTTTACCCTGGCCGGCTGGAACGGTGACGAGGGCTGGGTCGAGTTCATCTTCATGGTGATCGGCAAGACCACCGAGATGCTTTCCACCTACGAGGCCGGCGAGTCGCTGCGCGACGTCGTGGGCCCGCTGGGCGTTCCCACCGAGATGGCCGAGGGCCCCTGCGCCGTCATTGGCGGCGGCGTCGGCCTGGCAATTGCCTTCCCGGTCGCCAAGCACCTGGTCGAGACCGGTCACGAGGTGCACGCCATCATGGGCGCTCGCACCAAGGACCTCCTGCTCATGGAGGACCAGTTCCGCGAGCTCCTCGACGAGGACCACATCCACATCACCACCGACGACGGTTCCTACGGCGAGCAGGGCGTTGTCACCGCTCCGCTGGAGCGCCTGCTGCAGGACAAGGCCGTGAGCCAGGTCTTCTGCGTCGGCCCCGTTCCGATGATGAAGTTCTCGACCCTCACCGCCCAGAAGTACGACACCCCCATCACCGCGTCGCTCAACCCCATCATGGTTGACGGCACCGGTATGTGCGGCTGCTGCCGCGTCGAGGTGGGCGGCGTGACCAAGTTTGCTTGCGTCGACGGCCCCGACTTCGATGCCACCCTGGTCGACTGGGATGACCTTCGTGCCCGCCAGGCCGCTTATCGTTCCGAAGAGGGCGAGTCCCTCAAGGCCTATGAGGAAAAGAGCTGCGCATGCCACTAGTTAACGGTCGTTTCGTTGCCGATATGAAGTCGCCCCGCACCCCCGATAACGAGGAGCCGGCCGCCGAGCGCGCCTGCGACTTCCGCCCCGTCGACAAGGGCTTCACCGAGGAGATGGCGCTGGCCGAGGCCGAGCGCTGCCTCAACTGCAAGAAGCCGTTCTGTGTTGAGGGCTGCCCCGTCAACATCAACATCCCCCGCTTTATCGAGCAGATCCGCGAGAAGGACTTTGGCGGCGCCCTCGATACCATCCGCGAGGACTCCATGCTTCCCGCCATCTGCGGTCGCGTCTGCCCGCAGGAGAACCAGTGCGAGGGCAAGTGCATCCGTGGTAAGAAGTCCGAGCCCGTGGCCATCGGCCAGCTCGAGCGCTTCCTGGGTGACCGCCCCGAGCTCGCCTCCACGCCCAAGATGGCTCCCAAGAACGGCAAGAAGGTCGCCGTCGTCGGCTCCGGCCCGTCCGGCATCACCTGCGCCGGCGAGCTCGCCCGCAACGGCTTTGACGTTACCGTCTTTGAGGCCTTCTTCACCGGCGGCGGTGTGCTGGTCTACGGCATCCCCGAGTTCCGTCTGCCCAAGGCGGTCGTCAAGCGCGAGATTGACGGTCTGGAGGACATGGGCGTCAAGTTTGAGTACAACTCCGTCGTGGGCAACATGGCCACGGCCGATGAGCTGTTCGAGCAGGGCTTCGACGCCATCTACGTGGCGACCGGCGCTGGCCTGCCCAAGTTCCTCAACGTCCCCGGCGAGAACCTGCCCAACGTCTTCTTCGCTAACGAGTACCTCACCCGCGTGAACCTGATGAAGGCCAACAAGTTCCCCGAGTACGACACCCCCACCAAGCACGGCAAGAACGTCGTCGTCTTTGGCGGCGGCAACGTGGCTATGGACGCCGTCCGTACCGCCAAGCGCCTGGGCGCCGAGCACGCCATCATCGCCTACCGTCGTACCGAGGACGAGATGCCCTGCCGCCGCGCCGAGCTGCACCATGCCAAGGCCGAAGGCGTCGAGGTTCTGCCGCTCGTCTCCCCGCTCGAGTTTGTCGCTGGCGAGGACGGCTCCGTGTGCGCCGTCAAGGTCCAGAAGATGGAGCTCGGCGAGCCTGACGAGTCCGGCCGTCGTCGCCCGGTGCCCATCGAGGGCGCCATCGAGGAGATTCCCTGCGACGTCGCGATCTCGGCTATCGGCACCAACGCCAACCCCTTCGCTGCCAAGATCGGCGGCAAGATGGAGCTCAACAAGTGGGGCTACATCGTTGCCGATGAGGAGACCGGCCAGACCACCGATCCCCGCATCTGGGCCGGCGGCGACATCGTCACCGGTGCCGCTACGGTCATTCTGGCGATGGGCGCCGGCAAGAAGGCCGCCGCTTCCATCACCAAGAGCCTGCTGGGTGAGTAATCACCTACAGCGCTAGCTACCAAACGGCAAAGTCCCCGTCGGGCACACGCCCGGCGGGGACTTTTTCTATGCCGGCCGCCCGACCATCACAAAGGTGCCCGTCCCCTTTGTGATGGCTTTTGATCGGCTAGCCTTCGAGCTGCGCCACCTTGTAGCGGTAGGCAGCGGCTATGACGTCTTTGCAGCCCTCGCGGCCCAGCTTGGCGCGGTTGACGACGATATCCTTGCCGCTCGTCATCTTCCACTTTCCGGCGCTGTAGCGCTTATAGAACGCCTCGCGTGCCTTCTGCTGCTGCTTGACCAGCTTGGCGCCCTTCTTTTTGTTGAGCCCACGCTTCTTGCGCACGATCTCGACGCGGTCCTCAAAGGGTGCGGTCACCAACACGGCAATGTGATTAGGGTTGTTACGCAGCAGGTAATCGGACAGGCGACCCTCGATAATGCAGCTCTCGGTCTCACCCAGATCCAAAATCACCTGGCTCATCTTTTGGAACAACTTGTCCGAGTACGAACGCGCATCGTAGCGGTCGGGCAGAAACGCCATGTTCTCCACGGCCAGACGCTCGTCATAGGCGGCCATCTTATCGAGCGACTCACCCGCGCGCATCGACGCACGCACCAGCAGCTCGTTGTCGTACAGCGGAATTCCCAACTCGTTGGCAAGCATGCGGCCAATCTCGTGGCCCTCGGCGCCAAAGTCGCGCGCGATGGTAATGACCACAGGATTCTTCTTGTTCTCCAGATCGCTCATCGCGATTCCTTTCTCTATGTGACAAAGGGACAGTCCCTTTGTCACATTCATTTTGCCCCCACCTTCGTCCTGGTTTCCCAAGTGCGGCAGATTGCCCCGAAAGAGGAGCGCCGCGTACTAAATGTACGCAAGCGACGATTGAGGGGCAAGGTGCCGTGCTTGGGGAAGCAGGACTATGCGGCCACGATGCGGCGCTGATATGCCCTCACCAGCAGCGAGATACCAAAGTTGAGCACAAAGTACATCGCAAACACCAGGCCGTAGAGCATAAGCACCTGCGACAGGTCGATCGCGTGGGCCATCACGACGTTTGCCGTGTACATGAGCTCGGCCACGTTAATGCCCGAAAGATACGAACTGTCCTTGATGACGGTCGTGCACTGGCTAAACAGCGCCGGAATGATCGTCTTAAACGTCTGCGGCAGAATGATATAGCGCATGGTGGCAAAGAAGCCAAAGCCCTGGCTCTGCGCCGCCTCAAACTGGCCGCGTGGAATCGAGTTGAGGCCGCCACGCACAATCTCGGCCATAACAGCGCTGGTAAACAGCGTAAAGGCGATGGTCGAAATCACAATGTCCAAACCCTGCACCGTAAAGTAGATAAACAGGATCCACAGCAAGTTTGGCGTGCAACGGAACAGCTCGATATAGGCGCTCACCAAAATACGGAATGGACGGGGCGCGTAGCTTTTAACGAGCGCCAGCACCGTGCCAAAGATGAGCGAGAAAAAGATCGACAGCGCCGAGATCTCGATCGTCTTAACAAAGCCGCCCCAAATGTAGAGCAGGTTGGTCGCGTTGAAGATTTCCATGCGCTAGGCCTCCTCTACGTTGTCGAGCCCCAGCTCGGCCAGGCTCATGCCGCGCGGGCGCTCCTTGGAGCGGCGCTCGAGCCACTGCACCAGCATGGCGAGCGGAAAGCAGATGATGAAATACATAAGGCAGCAGACGATGTATCCCTGCAGGTAACCGTACAGACTCACAAAGTTGTCGGAACGGTACATAAGGTCGCCGCCGGCCACAAGCGCCAGCACCGACGTGTTTTTGACCAGGTTGAGTGCCTGGTTACACAGCGGCGGCAGAATGATCTTGAACGTCTGGGGCAGCACGATGTAGCAGTATGCCTGCGCACGGGTGAAGCCCTGGCTCTGGGCCGCCTCCATCTGGCCACGCGGAACGGCCTCGATACCGGTACGGATGACCTCCGAAATGTAGGCAGCGTGATACAGGCCCACACCCAAGAAGCCCAGTACAAACGGCGCGATACGCACCGGCTGGTCGGCACCGGTTATGGCCTGCAAAAACTGCGGACCGGCCATGTACATAAAGAGCACCTGCACGGGCAGCGGGGTGTTCTGGTAAAACTCCACGTACACGCGGCTTATGGCGCGCAGAACGCGAGAACGAGTGGTAGAGAACACGCCCAGCAGCGTGCCCAACACCAGCGACAGCAGCAGGCCGGCAACGACCACCTGCATCGTCACGCCAAAGCCCTCCCAGAAGGGCCCCATGTTTTGGAATGTCGTCGACCAGCGGTCGGCGTCAAACAATCCTTCGAGCATTTGATTCCTTCCTTGGACGATGCGCCTATACAAGACCCCAGGTCTTAACCTCTTGGTCGAGCCAGCCGTCGGCCAGGCGATCGCATATCACCTGATCGACCACGGCCGAAAGATCGCAGCCCTTCTTGGTCGCCACGCCGTAGCCCTGCTCGCCAAACTTGACCTCGGGTTGCAGCAGCTCAACGGTCTCGTTCATGTAACCGGCCAGCGTGGAGCGGTCCATGGCAAAGACGTCGATGTTGCCGGCATCGAGCGAACTCTTGATGATGGGGTAGCCGCTAAAGGCCCTAAACTCGGGATCGCAGCTAAAGCCGTTGTCCTTGATCATCTGCTCGATCAGGCCCTGCGTGGTTGCACCCTGGCTCACGCCAATGACTTTGCCGTCCAGGTCCTCAATCGAGGTAAAGCCCGAACGTTTCTTGACCATGAGTCCCACGTAGTCGGTGCGGTACGGCGTCGAGAAATCCCAGCTCTTCTTGCGCTCGTCGGTGATGGTGTAGGTCGCCGCGACCACGTCGAGCTGGCCGTTATCGATCAGCGGGCCGCGCGTCTTGGGCGTTACGTCAGTAAACTCGACAAGCTCCTGGGCACGGGCCTCCTTGTAGCTCACGCCAAAGACGGCAGCGGCGATCTGGTAGCACAAATCGACCTCCATGCCCTCAAAGCGGCCCTTGGCGGTGTCGTAATAGCCGTAGCCGGGAACGTCCTTCTTAACGCCGGCATTCAGATGGCCACGCGACTTGATGGCCGCAAGCTTAGACCCCTTGTCGGAGTCCTCGCCGCCGGTGGAGTTGCCGCAACCGGTAAGCGCGGTCCCCGTCAGCGCGAGCATACCGGCGCCCGCCAGCTGCAAAAAGTGGCGGCGCGACACGGCCGCCCTCGTCATATCCGTCATGTCCATCACCGCGCCTAGTGCAGAATCTTGGACAGAAACTCGCGGCAGCGCGGGTTCTCGGGGTTATCGAAGAAGTGCTCGGGTGTGCCCTCCTCCAGGATGCGGCCGTCCTCCATAAAGATGACGCGGTCGGCCACCTGGCGCGCAAAGCCCATCTCGTGCGTCACGCAGATCATGGTGATATCCTCCTGCGCGAGCTCAATCATAACGTCCAGGACTTCCTGGACCATCTCGGGGTCGAGTGCCGAGGTCGGCTCGTCAAACAGGATGATGGGCTGCTTGGTGCACAGGGCACGGGCAATGGCGATGCGCTGCTGCTGACCGCCCGAGAGGTTCTGCGGATACTCGCCGGCCTTATGCGCCATGCCGACGCGCTTGAGCGCGGCGATGGCGATCTCGGTCGCCTCCTCCTTACTCTTCTTTTGCAGCTTGATGGGCGCGAGCGTCAGGTTGCCCAGCACCGTCATGTTGGGATATAGGTTGAACTGCTGAAACACCATGGAGCTGTACTTACGAGCCATCTCCAGATGATTCTTCTTGGTGAGCGGCGTACCGTCGATGATGACCTCGCCCGACGTGGGCTCCTCCAGATAATCGACGCAACGGATGAGCGTGGACTTGCCCGAGCCGGAAGGCCCGATCATTACGAGCTTCTCGCCGCGCTTGACGGTGAGGTTGATATCTTTGAGCACATGCAGGTCGCCAAAGTACTTGTTGAGATGCTTGATCTCGATCATGTCTGCCATGAATATCCCTTCCCTGTGCTTACACGAATTGCTCTATTTTACGGAAAGAACCACGTTTCCGCAGCCCACACTGCATTCCCGTAAAGAACCCGCAACCTTTAACCCACTCATTGGGGACCACTCATTGGGGACAGGCTTAAATGAGTACCCAGCCCAGCAAAAAGGGGCGCGACCATGACGGCCGCGCCCCTCAAGACCCGAAAATAATACAACCGCCCTTGTTGAGCATAAGTCAGCGAAAACCCGTACACGCGAGCAAGGTGACGTGAAATGAAAGGGCGCAGACCTCATGGTCGCGCCCTTGAAATTGAACGTCAGATTGCCGCGTGTACGGGTTTGCAGCGTCGAGCCGTTACGCGGTTTGGTAAAACCGCGTAACAAATTACGCGAGTTTGCCGCCGACGATCTTTGCCGCGGCCGGTTTATCGAAGTTGCCGCCGGTGGCCTTGCCGAGCGCCCCCATAACCTGGCCCATCTGCTTCTTGGACGTGGCGCCCAGCTCGGCGATGACCTGCTCAATCAGAGCCTCGAGCTCCTCGCCCGAAACCTGGGCGGGCAGTAGGCTCTCCAGAATCTTGACCTGCTCGGTCAGGTTGTCGGTACGATCTTGATCGGTACCGGCTTTGATGGACATCTCCAACGTCTCGCTTGTCTGCTTAATCAGACGCTTGATCATGCTGTTGACGTCTTCCTCGGTCACGTCGCGGCGCTCGTTGACCTCGATGTTCTTAACCTCGGCCTTGACCTGGCGAATGATAGACAGGCGAACCTTGTCCTTGGCCTTCATGGCGGCAATCATTTCCTGCTGCAGCTCTTCGTTGGTCATCTGCAAATCCTCCTCAATAGTGTGGGCGGCACTCGCACGAGCACCGCCCCTTGATTACTCAGTCGTCGACGAATCGTCGGTCGAGCTCTTGGTGACGCCCTTCAGGCTTACGTTATAGGGCACGTCCTTGGGCATGGGGTTGACGGTAATGTCGGCATCCTTCGTGTACTTCTCCAGCCACTCGTTGTATGCCGTGCCCGATGCCTGGGTCTTCACCACATTGGAAACGTACTTCTTAATAGCCTTGGGCACCTGATTGATGTCATCGACCTGGCCATCGACATGGAAGTAGTCGGTGCACTTGATGATGTGGTAGCCATACGTCGACTCGACCACATCGCTCACATCGCCCTTGTTAAGGCCCTCGAGCGCCGTCTGGTAGCTGTCGACAAAGGTAGTGAGCTTATCCCAGCCCACGTCACCCTTCTTCTCCTTGGAACCGGTGTCGTCGGAATACTGCTTCACGGCATCCTCAAAGCTCAGCTCGCCGGAGTTGATCTTATCCAGGCACTCCTGCGCCTTGGCCTTGGCGGCGGCCTTGTCCTCGTCCGAAGCGTCGGAATCAACCTTGATCAGGATGTTCGACGAGCGGCGGGCATCGTTGTAGTTAGACAGGTTCTCGTTAATGTAATCGACAATCTCGCTGTCCTTGGGCTTGCTGGTGGGAGCAACGGTATCCTTAAGCTTCTGCTGCGCCAGGCTCTCCTTGAGCGAGTCCTTGTAGGTGTCCTCGGTATAGCCGTAGGTCTTAAGGGTCTCCTTAAAGGTCTTGGCGCCGCCCGCGCTCTTGCAGGCGTCCTTCCAAGCCTTCTCTACTTCCTCGTCCGAAACCGTCACGCCGTTCTCCTTCTGCGCCTGCTGGAGCAGAATCTGCTGCGTATAGGAATCGATGAGCTGTTTGCGGTACTTCTTGGGCGTCAGGTCGTTATTGACCAGGTACTGCGCCCAATCCTTGTCCTTGGTGTAGCCATAGGACGTGCGCATGCTCATGATCTGCTTGGTTACGGTGTCCTCGGTGAGATTGGTTCCGTTGACGGTAGCAGCCACACCGCCGGTCAGTTTGTAACCCGAGTTATTGTTCTCGGTCTGCGACATCAAACCGGAGCACGCCATGGCCGAGACGGAAAGCAGCATTGCCAGCACGCCGATAACCACCAGAACGATCTTGACGGTCTTGGACACATAGGTCTTGCGCTGCTTCTTGCGAGAGCTGGAGGCGGCGCGGGACCGTTGCTCGGGCGTCGGTGCGGCCTCTGGGTTCTTTTTCTTGTTTGCCATAGTTGGCCTTTCGCATCACGAATCGAACAAACGTCATTGTGTCACAACGCAGCCCCGCGGCACACCTGGTGCATGGGAGACAGGTCAATCTGCACCATTTTGGTGCAAAGGGGACAGCTCCGACAGCTGGGGACGTTCCTTTTCTGCCGGCAGTTAGGGACAGTCCCCAAATGCCGGCCCTAGAAGTGGCGGCGGATGGCGTCGACCATGCCCTGGGACGAAGTCTGGCCGAGCACGTCGGCTGCGGCGTCAGCATCCATAAAGATATTCATAAGCGCTTGCAGAGCCTCGACCTGGCCGCCCGGCTCGGCAATACCCAGATTGATGATGATCTGCGCCGGCACGGGGGCACCCATGCCCGCCATAGCATTGAACGTCACGGGCGCGGAGGGCTTAATCACCGCGATATAGGGCTTAGCCACAAACCCCGGATCGGTATGCGGAATGGCAATATTGGCCACCGGCATGGCGAGGCCCGTGGGATAGATGTCCTCGCGCGTACGGACGGCATCGAGCCAACCGGACGCAATGTAGCCGCGCGGAGCAAGCTCGCCCTCGAGTCGCGCAAACACCTCATCCGGCGTCGCGCACTCCCAATCAAAAAACACCAGCTCAGGCGCGAATAGCATCTCGGCGTTATCCGCCATACCATCCTCCAAAGTTGCATGAGGTTCACAATGCCCCATATGATAGCGAAACCAGACAGGCAAGGTTAGCCGAGGATCCCAATCATCTCGAGTGCGCGGGCAGGCGTCAAGCACACCTCGGGCATCGCCTCCAGCATGCGCCGATCGCTCGTGACCACGTAGTCAACATCTGCCGTCTCGCCCGAAGCGATGATAAGGTTGTCTTCGAGATCCGGCATGCGCTTGCCAAGCATGCG
This sequence comes from Collinsella sp. HCP28S3_B9, assembly GCF_052066095.1. Taxonomy (NCBI): domain Bacteria; kingdom Bacillati; phylum Actinomycetota; class Coriobacteriia; order Coriobacteriales; family Coriobacteriaceae; genus Collinsella; species Collinsella sp. HCP28S3_B9. Next base: position 8,399 of record NZ_JBQHST010000011.1, on the reverse strand, counting down.
CGCCATCTCGCACTCCGCCAACGAAAGCGGAGAGGCAGTTGCCACCTGCATCATGTGCTCGATGCAGGCCCATGACGCCGAGGCAAACGAAACGTTAATCCCATTCGCATTCCGCCGGGCCAGACGCCGAGGCAGGATATAGAACACATCCTTTACCGTCGTGGGCGCGTACAGAAGGTCAATCTTTCCCGCCTCGGCCAGTTCAACTAATCTCTTCGCTTCGTCGAACGCCCCCTCTTGCAGGTAATAATCGAGCCAAACGTTCGTATCCACCAAGAGATGCTTTGCCTCAATCATCGGCAATTCGCCTCGGTGTCGGCAATCATCGCGTCATACATATCATCTCGTACGGCATCCCAGTCTTCCGCAGATGATTCAGCTGGCGCAAAATCCGAAGCACGTAGCCCCAACGAAGAAAAAGCCAGGCCACATCCCTGCTCGGCCAGACTCTCCGCACGGGGTGCCTCGCACTTATCCGTCACCATGAATCCCGGCAACGCTTGATGCTCGACAAGATAAGCCCAAAGCGCACGAACGGCATCGCTCGGCCCCAATCCATTGCGAGCCAGGACCGCATCGCCACCAGCTTTGAGCATAGGATCGATTCGCGTATTGAGCTGCACCGTCGCTGTACCCATAGCGGCTCCTCTCTACTTGCTAGCAGTATAGCAAACATAAAAGGCCACGCAAAAGGGCCCCGCCCACACACGGACGAGGCCCTATCGGATTTCTTGGAATGGGAATGGTGCCCGTCACGTTATCCAAAGCCCAAAATCAAAGAGGTGTATTAAGCTGATTGGGGCACATGTGATTCCATATGCCCCAATCAGCTTTTTTGATAGTTTACATTGCAAGGAAAACCAGGCGAATCCTTTTACGCACGACGGCGCGCCGGATCAATTGCCACCTTACCGCTCTCCAGCACGTGGACGCGGCCGTCAGCGAGCATCTGCACGACTTCGGGATACAGCACGTGCTCGATCGCGTGAATGTGCTCCTCGAGTGTGTCGACGTCCCAGCCTTCCTCAACGGCCAGCGCGCGCTGGGCGATGATGGGACCGTTGTCGTAGATCTCGTTGGCAAAATGCACGGTCACACCGGTCACCTTGACGCCGCGCGTAAAGGCATCGTCGATCGCATGCGCACCGGTAAAGCTCGGCAGCAGCGCCGGATGCAGATTGACAACGCGGTTGGGGAACGCCGCCAGCAGCGGCGTATGCACCATGCGCATGTAGCCAGCCATGACCACATACTCGCAGCCGCGCTCGAGAAGCTCGTGCGCAATAATCTCGTCGGCGGCGATAGGGTCGGCGTAGACATCCTTGGAGAGCGTCAGCGTCTGGATACCCGCACGCTCTGCACGCTGCAGGCCCTTGGCCGAAGGACGGCTCGACACCACGAGCTCGATCGAAGCATTGAGCTTGCCGGCGGCGATCAGGTCGATCAACGCCTGTAGGTTGGTGCCCGAACCGCTGATGAGCACGCCGATCTTGAGCGGCTCGGTGGTATCGGTGCCGGTCGGACGGGTGTAGGGCACAAAACCCAGGCCCTCGGCGGCAGCCATCTGCTCGTTAGCGCTCATCGGAGTACACGACCTTACCGGAGCCCTCGACGCATTCGCCCACGCGGAACGGCTTCTCGCCCAGCGCGACCAGGGCATCGGTTACCGCGGCCTCGTCTTCGGGAGCGACAATCAGGCACAGGCCGACGCCCATGTTGAAGGTCTTGCATGCCTCGTTGGGCGTAAGCTCGGCCTGGCGCGAAACATAGGTGATGACGGGCGGAATGTCCCAGCCCATCTCGGCGCCATTGCGGGTGACCACGGCGTCGACGTCGTCGGCCAGCGCACGGTTAAGGTTCTCGGTGATGCCGCCGCCGGTGATATGGGCGATGGCGTGCACCGGAGCGCCGCCGCGGAGCAGCTCAAGAATCGGCTTGACGTAGATGCGCGTGGGAGCCAGCAGAGCGTCTGCCAGTGATGCGCCGCCGAGTTCCTCGATCGGACGGCTCAGCTCCTCGGCCTTAGCGGCGGCCTCGGGCGTACCAGGCTTGATGCCGTCAACGCCGATGACCTTACGCACGAGCGAGTAGCCGTTGGAGTGCACGCCGGTGGAGGGAAGGCCCAGAATCACGTCGCCGGGGCGGACGTTGGCGGGGTCGAGCATCTTGGGACGGTCGACGACACCCACGGTAAAGCCGGCGAGGTCGTAGTCGGCGGGAGCCATGACGCCCGGGTGCTCGGCCATCTCGCCGCCCACGAGCGCGCAGCCCGCGAGCTTGCAGCCGTCTGCCACGCCCTTGATGATCTTTGCCATGTGCTCGGCCTCGATGTGGCCGATGGCAACATAGTCCAAAAAGAAGAGCGGCTCGGCGCCCGAAGCCAAAATGTCGTTGACGCACATGGCGACCAGGTCCTGGCCCACCGTCTCGTGACGGTCCATGATCTGGGCGAGGACGAGCTTGGTGCCCACGCCGTCGGTACCGCTGATCAGGATCGGGTCTTCCATATCCTTAAGCGCGGCGGCCGAGAACAGGCCGCCAAAGCCACCGATGCCGCCGATAACCTCGGGACGGTTGGTATCCTTAACCATTTGCTTAATAGCGTCGACGGCGCGGCCGCCCTCGGCGGTGTCGACGCCGGCATCCTCATACGTCACATGCTTGCTGTCGCTCATCTGAGCCTTCCTCTCCCACTACCGTTTGACACACAGACGCCAAACAGTGCCCATAGTTGCCCTCAAGTTGGCGCACACGGTAACAACGCGCGCCGCCAAATCAACAAAACAGCAGGTAAAACCTACCAAAATAAACCTGTCCCTAAATGGCAGGTTTTAGGCCTCGCCGTGCTTCTCTTCCCAGCTGCGGTCATCGTATTTCTCGACCACGGCGTCGTCGCCAAAGTGCAGCGGCTTATCCAGGTTGCGGGGCTTAAAGCCCTCCATAAACTTGTCGCGGCCAAAGCTCTCGGGAATCGCCACGGGATAACGGCCGGTAAAGCACGCATCGCAGTAGCCGCCCTTGGGCATGACCTTCAGCAGGCCCTCGACCGAAAGGAAGGCCAGCGAATCGGCGCCAATGTACTCGCAGATCTCATCGACCGTCTTGTTAGCGCTGATGAGCTGCGACTGCACGTCGGTATCGATGCCGTAGAAGCACGGCCAGATGACCTCGGGCGAGTTGATGCGGATGTGAATCTCCTTGGCACCGGCGTTGCGCAGCATCTTGACGAGCTGCACCATGGTGGTGCCGCGAACGATGGAGTCGTCGATGACGACCAGGCGCTTGCCCTCGATATTGTCGCGCAGTGGATTGAGCTTCATGCGCACGCCCATGGCACGCAGCTCCTGCGTGGGCTCGATAAACGTACGGCCCACATAGCGATTCTTGATGAGGCCCTCGCCAAAGGGAATGCCGCTCTCGCGCGAATAACCCTCCGCAGGCGGCAGACCGGAGTCGGGCACGCCGATGACCAGGTCGGCATCGACGGGCTCCTCGTGTGCCAGCTGACGACCCATGTCGTAACGGCAGGCGTAGACGCTCTTGCCATTCATGATGGAGTCGGGGCGGGCAAAGTAGACCTGCTCAAAGATGCAGTTAGCGGGCTCTTTGGCAGCGGGCACACCCTGCTCGGATACCAGGCCCTCGGCACTGATGCGCAAGATCTCGCCGGGGCGGACATCACGGACATACTCGGCGCCCACGATATCGAGTGCACATGTCTCGGAGGCAACGACCCAGCCGCCAGCGCGCGTGACATGAGCGGCAGCGTCGACCCTCGCGGCGTCGTCTTGCGACGGTAGCTGCGAAACGGATGCGGCGTCGGCCTGGTCCAGGCCCTCGTCCACGAGCTTGCCCAGCACCAGCGGACGAATGCCATGCGGGTCGCGGAAAGCGTAGAGTGCCTGCTCGTTGATGAGCGTCATGGCGTAGCCGCCGCGCACGAGCTCCATGGTCTTGCGAATGCCCTCGCGCAGGTGGCCCGTACACTGGGTAAAGTAGCCAATGAGCTTGGTCGCGACCTCGGAATCCGAATTGGAGAGGAACGGCACGCCGAGCTCGATCAGCTGGCGGCGCAGCTCGTCAGTGTTAACCAGGGTGCCGTTGTGCGCAAGCGCGATGATGACGCTGTTGATGGTGGAAAGATGCGGCTGCGAGGCTTCCCAGCTCTTGGCGCCGGCGGTGCCATAGCGCACGTGGCCCACAGCCAACTGGCCGGAGAGCGTCGACAGGTCGGCGTTGGAGAACACGCGATCGAGCAGTCCCAGGTCTTTGCGAACCATAACCGTGCCGCCATCGCCCACGGCGATTCCCGCCGATTCCTGGCCGCGATGCTGCAGCGCACGCAGACCAAAGTACGTCAGTCGAGCCACGTCGCGATCGGGTGCCCACACACCAAAGATGCCGCATTCCTCATGCAGCTGGTCGGAGTCCGGATCATACGTCGACATGGTCGTCAGCCGTCCCGTAGCACGCTCGGCCGCGCGGATGGTTTCTTGAGACATGGCATCCCCTCAGAGCCTCGTTATTTGGCGTTACTTGCCCTATTATACGCACGGCAAGACAAGCACTCCCGCGCATGAACAGCGGTTTTTAAAAGCCCACCGAGCTTATAATCCGTTTTGCGGCCAAACATTTTATCGGGCAACCCGCCCTCGGGGCCAAAGGTCCCGTATGTTTCCGTCGCGACGCGTCTCGCCCACCGTTAGGGCTTACATTGCTGCAATTGGGCCATTCGTCCTGTCTTTAAGCAGGTCGGCGGCGTATCCTTGTAACCTACAACAAAACGAGAAAGGTTCCGTATGGATCGAAACGAACTCGACCCCAGCGTCCCCAGCGCCACGGAGGTCAAGAAGATTCCCCTCATCATTAAGGTGTACGCCGTCCTGTGCATCCTGTCCGGCGTAGGCACGCTCCCTTCGGTCGGCGCCTTTATGTGGCAGGTCATCACCGCGCTCATCAACGGCAACGCCGCCGCCAAGCTCGGCGACAACACGCTCGTCGCGGTCGGCCTTATCGTCGCCGGCATCATGCTCTCGGCGGCGAGCGCGGTCATCTTGATCATCTTTGGCCTGGACCTCATCAAGAACCAGCGCCGCAACGCCGCGCGCCTGTCCTATATCCTTATCGCACTTACCGTCGTTGAGCTTTTGGTCGACGTGATGCTCCAGGGTATCGGGCCGTTCTTGCTGCGCCCCGCCATCCAGCTCGGCATCCTCGTCGCGCTTTCGGCCACTGTTGACCCAACGCTTCGTCAGGAGCGCGAACTGCAGCGCCGCTTGCAGGAGATGCTCGATCGCGACGCCGCCGCCGAGGGCATGCTCGGCCGCGATGAGACCGGCGAGGGCTACATCAAGCTCAACTACTTCAACCTGTTTTGGGTATTCTTTGTCTGCTGCGTGCTCGGTCTGATCCTGGAGGACATCTGGCACATGACGGTCGACGATCCAGGCGTCTACCAGAACCGCGCCGGCATGCTATTTGGCCCCTTCAGCCCCATCTACGGATTTGGCGCCGTACTCATGACCATGGTGCTCAACCGCTTCTACAAAAAGAACCCCATCATTATCTTTTTGGTGAGCGCCCTGCTTGGCGCAAGCTTTGAGGTCTTTGTGGGCTGGTTTATGCAGACCTCGTTCGGTGTGGTCTCGTGGAACTACTCGCACATGAAGCTCTTTGGCATGCCCGATCCGCTCGCCGTGCTTACGGGCGGTCGCACCTGCACGGGCTTCGCCTGCCTGTGGGGTCTGGGCGGACTCATCTGGATCAAGCTGCTGCTGCCCAGATTGCTCAAGCTCATTAACATGATTCCCTGGAAGAATCGCTACTCAGCCACCGTCATCTTTACCATCATCATGCTGGTCGACGGCGTCATGACGCTGCAATCGCTCGACTACTGGTACCAGCGTGTCAACGGCACGGCCAGCGATATTCCCGTTGCGCAGTTCTACGGAAAGTACTTCGATAACGAGTATATGGAAAATCGCTTCCAGAGCATGACCATGAGCCCCAAGGACGCCACACGCGTGTAGCGAGCGCCGGCACAAAACAGCCCCAACACACCAAAGCCCGCTGGCAGATCTACACGAGCTGCCAGCGGGCTTTTGCTATAGACGTACACGGGTTGCCGGCTAGGCGTTACGCTTCGCGCTCGACCTCGCTCACGCACTCGTTCTTGATAGTGCCGACGAGCGCCTGCAGGGCATCGACCACATGCGGGCGAATGTCTCCGCCAATGAGCACGAGCATGATGTCGTCGCCCACGGCAAGCTCGCCGCTCGCCAGCCATACGCGCACATAGCCGATGCCGGGCATCGCGCGCGTCGCCTCGATGGCAGCCTGCACCTTGCTGGCGTCGTAGCCAAACACCACGCCGCCCACCTTGTGGCCCGGCGCCACGCCATCGGTCTCGACACCGCGCGCCTCGGACTTGGGTGTCGCACGCACCACGCCATTGTGCGTCAGGTACATGCCACACGCCGGCGCCGAAGCGTCGGCCTTGGCTTCGCGCAGCCACGCATCGACCGAAGGCATCAATTTGCCGCTTTCAAGCATCATTTCTCCTTTTTCCGCCGTCGAGTAGCTAATTTGGGACGGGGCTCTTTTAGCTACCCCCGTCACCTAACCCAGCAAAATCATTCTGCATATCCGGGGTAGCTAAAAGAGCCCCGTCCCAAATTAGCTACTCTCGAACCACTTATTCCTCGACCGGCGTGAGTACCATGACTGCGCGCGTATTGCTAAATGACAGTGAGCGGCAGGTCACAAGTGTTACGACCTTGGTTGCCGAAGCGGCACGATCGGTGGCATCGCTCGCCACGGCAGAGGCACCGTCGAGCATCTCGGACAGATAATTCGTCAGCCCGTCGTCGCCCTCAAAGTTGGTCGCGCGCGCCTTGGAGTACGTATCCTCAACCACCTTGGTCGCCAGCGGTCTCAGCTTATACGTGCCATCGCGCGTGATGTAGTACACGTACTCGATGCTGTCGAACGTCGCCTGGTCGGTGGTGTCCGAGATCACATTAAACATCGATCCGTCGTTCATATGGTGGCCGTAGATTGTCGTCTGCTGGTCCACCATGCCCGGCGCGACATCTTCGAAGTCCAAGAAAATCGCACCCGATGCATTGGACGTACCGTCAAACAGCGTGTTGAGGTATTTAGAGTTGTCCTTGGCCTGCACCACGGGATAGTTGATGTTGGTATCCGGCACATAAATCCATCCCACGATCTCGGGATTTGCCTTAGCAAGAGCGTCAAAATCGACAATCGGCACACCGCTCGCATCCTTATCGCTCACGTACTGCTTCTCGATCTTTTGGTACGAATCGCTCGCCTGCTTGTAGCCAATCTGTGCATTGATAAAGATGGCGGCAGCGGCAACGATCAGACCGACACCGATAATGATGAGCAGGATGGGAAAAACGGAACTGCGCTTTTTGCGCGGCGGTTCGGTGTAATCCGACAGCGCGGCATGCGATGAAGACCGGGGTGGCTTCTTAGCTGCGCTATAAGACGAGGGACGATACGCCGCCGGCGTGTCCTGGCGGCGGTGCGTCGCCGGCGTCACAGGACGCGCCGCTCGCGGCTGCTGAGGAGAGGATGTCCGACCCTGCTGCGCCGCATGGGTAGCACCCGGCTTCGACGGATCGGGAACTTGAGAAGCCTTGAATCGTTTTCCCTGATAATCGGACATGGCTCTCCTTATACTGCGATGAAACGGCGGAACGCTTAGGCGTCAGCCATCTCCTGCTTCATCTTCTCGATAATTGCGCGATACTCGGGATCGCAAGCACCCAGAATCTGCGTGGCGTAGATGGCGGCGTTCTTGGCGCCGTTGATGGCAACGCATGCCACAGGCACGCCCGAAGGCATCTGCACCATAGACAGCAGCGAATCCATGCCGCCCAGATCACTCGTCTTCATAGGCACGCCGATAACCGGCAGCGGCGTAAAGGCAGCCACGACACCGCCCAGATGCGCGGCCTTGCCGGCTGCGGCGATAATCACCTTGATGCCACGGTCGGCGGCAGTCGAAGCCCACTCGTGGACCTTCGCCGGCGTACGGTGCGCGCTGGCAATCACGAGCTCATAGGGCACACCGAGCGCCTCGAGCTCGGCGGTGCAGCCTTCCATAACGCCCAGATCGGACTTGGAACCCATGATGATCCCGACAACCGGCTTTTGATCTGCCATAAACAAAGACCTCCTGTTGAGAGCGGTGACGCGGCCAATCCGCGACCCTTAACTACTGAGAGTAGTATAGCTGCTCCCGTCCCTGCGGTCTTTGTGGCGGGGGGGGGGGGGGGGGGGGGGGGGGGGGGGGGGGGGGGGGGGGGGGGGGGGGGGGGGGGGGGGGGGGGGGGGGGGGGGGGGGGGGGGGGGGGGGGGGGGGGGGGGGG